>JAUPKM010000386.1 GCA_030837445.1 Actinomycetota bacterium | reverse complement strand
TAGACGGGCAGGAGGGACCGCAGCAGTTCCGCGTGCGCCCGCCGATGGAGGTGCCCGCCGATGAGCGCCGAGATGAAGGGGCTGCGCTCGGCGCGCTCGTGGTCGTCGCGGGTCTGCTGGCGGACGGCGTCGGATAATGGCATGCGTCGGTCCCTCGCTCGTGGTAAGTTAGGCAAGCCTTACCTAATATCATCACGGCGACGGAGTCAAGGCGGCACTCGTCCGAGAGTGCTCCCGCGCCGTCGCCGTGACCGAGGCTGTCTAGACTTCCTGCTGGGACTACGGGGACGGGGGTGCAGCCATGGACCCCGACGCGGGCGACAACCTCGGCGGCACCGTCGCCTCCGACCTTGAACTGTACCTGGGTGCGGACATTGCGACGGGTCATGTCGACAGGACCTGGCTGGACACGGTGACGGGTGCTCAGTCGTGAAGTCATGAAACGCGCCGGACAGCATCACCGCACCCCTGATCATCGGGCTGCCGCAGGTTCCCGACACCCCCGGAGCCATCCT
The DNA here is from genome assembly GCA_030837445.1 of Actinomycetota bacterium. GTDB lineage: Bacteria > Actinomycetota > Actinomycetes > S36-B12 > UBA10799 > JACJWR01. Next base: position 6,238 of record JAUPKM010000386.1, on the reverse strand, counting down.
TCTACTGATGCAGGGTGCCTGCCGCCTCCCGGACCTGCCGGTCACCTACATCGTGAAGAAGAACGTGTTCAGCGTGTCCCAACCCGTCTTCACGCGGACGACCGCCGTCTTCATCGGTGAGGCGGCAGCCCCGTACACGGCCCGCATCCGCCTCGTTGACGTCAGCCCCGGCGGCAGCCCTCACACGGAGAGGCCGTCGCTGGTGTGCTGGGAAGTGGGCCTGATCCCACTGGACGCTGGATCGGCGAGCCCGGCCATCACCGGGGACCATCAGCTCGTCATGCTCGACGTCCGCAGATTCCAGTTACAAAGGTCGACGATCGTCGCAGCCCCGCAATTGGCGCTCCTGCGGCATCTATGGGTGTCCCGAGTACTCGAGGAGTATCCGGGGGCCAGCGGCATCGGTGGCCAACACCGCTGGGAAGACGCCTGGTGGAATGAGATACCAGCAAAGGGGGAAGCATGACCAACGTCCTAGCCGTAGCAATCCCGAACCCAGGCAGCTGGGTGATACCGCTCTTCATCATCTGCGCGGTCGTCGTGGTCAGAGGTTGAATCTATAGCGGAGTGCAGAAGACCAAGGCCCGCGACACAAAGCGCAACGCGGAGCAGGCCCGGCGCGACGCCGACAGCAAAGGCACCGGGTCGCTCCTTTACGACCTCAACTGAAGGCAGATAAGTGCTGCCTGCGGGTATGGATCCAGGCGCAGGACTCACGTGCGTCAACGCCCCTGTTGACACATCGCCCCTCCCCCATTGAGGTCCGAAAGAAGCGACCGTCGTTAGGAGAATCGCATGAAGTTTGGCACCGCCGGAGTAATCACAGTCGTGCTCCTAGTCGGCGGTTGTGGTGCCTCCGACGTTCCCAACAGTGACACGGCAGTGGATATCACGCAGTACAGCGCCGTGGCGCCGGACGGCTCAGTCGCGGATGACACGACGCAGACGGCGAGCCCGCTAGATGCGTGCTCCTACCTGACGCTTGAACTCGCACAATCGGTGACCCCGGATGTGGCACTCGCTGAACTCGACGGCGGCCCGCAGGCAAACTACTGCTCCTACAGCCGCGTGCAACCAATCAAGATGGTCTCCCTCGAGATCCAGGAGCCGGCGGACGTGGTCGGGCGTAACGCTGACGCGCAGACGGCAATCCTCGAGAGACGAGCCGCCGCTCCCTTCGAGGCAAGTCCTGATTCGTACACGACAACCGACGTGCCCGAGTTGGGGCGCTTCGCCTTTCTAGGCCAGTGGACCCAGACATACGCTGGAACTGATGAGCGAGTCGCATGGGTGTGGTGGCTTCACGACGACCGTTTGGTTTCTCTTCACGTCGATACCTTGATCGGCGAGACAACCACCGATGATGTCGTAGCCGTCGCCAAACGCGTCGATGACGCAATGTAGCCAGCGGGGCACCGATGACTCGAAGCGAGGAGCACAGCCATGGTCATTCGCCTCAATGCCTTAGTGCCCAAGGAGAGGACGAGCCGAAGTGGGGCCGATCGCCTCCCGATTCCCCTACGCCTGCAACCGGGGCCAGACGGGCAGGAAGCCACTAGTACGCGGGGAACCGATATTGAAGAGATCCAGCATTCAAATGAGACAGACCACGGCCGCCCTTCTGCTTCTCGCGTCTCCATTGCTCCTCGCAGGCTGCGGCTCCGGTCGAAGCGTTGAGGCGTTCTGTCAGACGTACCACGACGAGAAGGCCAGGATCACCGATGTCTACCGGGGTACTGGAGACATTCCCGATGGCGCTGCGCCGACTGAGGGCCCAGGAGCCATCTTCTCGGGCTGGTTGTCCGTCCCAGACCAGTCCGTCATGTACAGCAGGCTCGGCGACGTCGCTCCCGATGAGATCGCGACCGTTGTCGGCAATGTGCGGGTCGCGGTGCAGAACGGCGGCAAGCCTGGCGCCGTGATTGTGCCCCAGGGGAATTGGGACTCCCTCGGAGCATACGTTGCCAGGAACTGCGGCGATACGTGACAGCACTCGGATAAGCGGGTACTCGGGAGACAGCCAGGGTCAGATCGCAGCCATCCCGCAGCTCCCTCCTTGCCCCTCCTCGCTGTGGCCTGTATCGCGCGCGCGGATGGCCTGCGCGACCGGCGCTCCGGTACGGTGTGACCGCAACCGACAAGCACGGACGCAGTCCCTCCAGAAGAGCTCACCTGCGGTCGTAGGCGAACGGAACGGCTGAGGATGGCGATTCGCACTCGAGGGGGAGTTGGCATGGCAGGATCCTGGCGTCGTTACACCGTTGCACTGATGTTGATTCCACTGTTTGTCGCCTCGTGCGGCAGCAGCGGTGGTGACAGTGCCGAGGCCCCGGCCACCGAACAGACAATGGATGAATCCTCCATTGTCGCCGGTGACGACCAGGTGCCCATTGAAGTGCCATCACCGTCATCGCCATACAAGCAGGGGCCTGTGCACTTCACGACCCCATCAGGCTGGGAATACGATCTCGACACCTTTCTGGAGGCCCCTACTGTTGCGTTCGAGAAGGACGTCCAAACCTCCCCGCCCGGCCAAGCGAAGATCATCGCCACGGTATCGGGCGCCGCTAACTCAACCGCGACGGTCAGTGGGACCATCCCCGGCCGCACCGCTCCTGAGCTCGCCGCACAGATCTCCTGGCTGATGCTGACTCCAGACGGCGGCACCATTGACCTTGACGGCGGCTGCACACCGATGCAGCCCTTCTTCACCCAGTATGTCGCCTCTGCCTTCAACAAGAAGGACGGGACGTTCGGCGGCTTCGAGTGCCAAGACGGTAGCGGCGTAACCAGTGACTATCCGGAGTCGGTCATAGACCCCCTGTTGCCCCGAATGCAACAGGACTCCACGACTCTGGTCGCGTTCGTGAAGGTCGGGTACGAGAACCTTGCAGGCGGAGTCGCATCGGCCCACTACGACTGTGCCGTGCTGTACTACCCCAACGGAGAGAGAGTGGATGGGGCATCCCTGAAGGCGGGGAAGTGCGGCGACGTCCCAGGGTGAGTTGACGGTCAGATCGTGGAGAGTGCAGCGGAGCAGGACTACGTGGACGGACTCTGTCGCCGTTGCCACGCTCATGGCGGCGGTCATGTCACTGGGGTCCGGTGGGCAGTTCCGCGAAACCGGCAATGGAGGGCTATGCCCCACTCGCCGGACAGATTCCCAAGGCCTGGTTCGACTGCCCCGCAGACAAGAGCCCATGGCATCGACGAGGACTAGGCCCCGATGTCTTCCGCCATGCGGAGATGCCCGGCTGACGTCGGGGGTGGGTCGGAGTTGGGCACCTTCGGGCCGAGCGGATGCAAGCGGCGCGACCTCTGACGGGACGACTAGCCTTAGGATGCGGGCGGACGACTACGGGTGGGCATTCGGCAGGCCAGTGGCGTTGTTGACGGGGAGCCGAGATTGAGCGAGATGACAGGCATGCCCGACGCCAGTGGGCATCCCTCGAAGCCCACTGGCCGCAAGCCTCATCGTTGGCGGCGGATTCTCACCTGGAGCGTCATCGGTCTGCTCGTCGCCGCAGGCCTGTTCGGCGGGGGGACCGTCTACGGCTGGAGGCTCGCGGCCGATCGTGACCTGACGCAGCAAGCGCCGAAGCAGGTGGTGGTGGAGATCCCGCGACTGGGCACGGAGGATGCTGCGGCGATGCCTGATGTGCGCGGGCTGCCTTTGGAGACGGCAAGCGGAGCCATCAGCGATGCGGGAATACCTGCGTCGATCATCACCATGATCGAGCGCCCCGCGGCTGGCCAGCCCGGCCTGGTGATCGCGCAGGAGCCGGCGTTCGGGCAGGTCAATCCACCGAGCGTGACGCTGACGGTGTCGACCGCAGCACGGGTTCCCGGGATCGAGGGCAGAACGGAGGCCGACGTGACCCAGGAGCTCCAGGCCCTCGGCGTGCGGGTCACGGTCACCCGCACCTACTCGCCGGGGTTCGCCGCTGGCACCATCATGTCCGTCGAGCCGCCGGTTGGCTCGCCGGTCCCGGAGGTCGTCGCACTGACCGTCGCCGAGTCGCCGGCGGCGGTGTTCGCGGACACGCTGGTCCCGATCGCCGGGACATGCTCGACCTCTCCCGCGAGGGTCAATGGCGTCGACCTCGCGAATGCGTTGACGTGCACCGCCGGTGCCGAGCCGGTGGACGTCACGTTCCTGCTCAATCGCGTGGTGGACGAGGTTGACGGTCAGGTCGGGATCCCAGACACCTCGATGCCCGATGACGGCGCCCAGGTGGCGATCCTCCTCGATGGCAGGGAGATCGCGCGCGTCAGGACGTCCTATGGCACACCGGCGCTGTTCACCGTAAAGACCAGCGGGGGGCTGCGGCTGACGTTCCGGATCCGCGGTCTCGGCCCGTCCGTCTCGGATGGCTCCACCGTGCCCGTCGTCCTTGGCGGAGTCCGCTTCGTGGGAGGCCCCGAACTCCCCACCGCGCTGGCGAGTGACGGCAACTAGCGTGGCCACCCGACAGTCGACTGACAAGCGGCGTCGCCTGAGCGCGGCTGGCATTGGCATCCTCGCGATCGTGGTCGCGCTGCTCAGTCCGGCGTGGTCGCATGCCGCATCGGCACTGCCGTCGGAGGCATCCACCTCGAGCACAGCTCCCCTCCTCATCGTCCTGGACCTGTCCGGATCGATGAACGACGACGACGGTTCGGGCACGATCAAGCTGGCCGGCGCAAAGTCGGCGCTATCGGACCTCATCCGCGCGCTTCCCGCCGGCAGGGAGACGGGGTTGTGGGCATATCCACGAGGGTCGCAGGAGATCGACGGGTGTCCCACCGGCGAGGCTGTTGTCCCGGTCGCCCCACTCGATCCTGTGCAGATGTCCGCGCTCGTGCAGTCCCTGACGGCGGACGCGGGCACGCCCACGGGGCCCGCGCTTCTGGCGGCCGTCGATAGCCTGATGGCGCAGGGCTATGCCGCCGGCACGATCGTGCTCGTCTCCGACGGCGAGTCCAACTGCGGTCCGGATCCGTGCGACGTGGCTTCCCAGATCGTGCAGAGCGGCTTTGACATCACCGTGGAAGCGACGGGTTTTCGCACCTCGGAGGCGGGACGAGCCGAACTCGAATGCGTCGCGTCGGCAACAGGCGGCACCTACCAGGACGTCACCGACAGCCAAGCCCTCGCCGACAGGCTCGCGGTGGCTGGCCTCCCCGCGCTCACCTTGACACACGAAGGCCTTGACGGCGTCGTTGTCGGTGGTGCCCGGTCGACGATCACGGCCACCGTCGCCAACGACACCAGTTTCACGGCCATGAACGTGGTGCTCAGCCTCACATTCCAGAACGCCGGGCCGGACAGCCTCTTCCCCGCGGTCGTGGCACCACGGCTGCGGCTCGGCAACGTGCCTCCCGGTCAGTCGCTCACCCGCTCGTGGACCTTCACCGTCGGCAAACCGGGTCAGACCGGAGCCGCGCGACCGCAGCTCGTCGCGTCCGGCCAACTGCTGGCGCCCGTCAGCGCCAGCGGGATCATCGCCGTGACCAAGGACCTGACACAGGTCGGGCCCCTGTTGAGCACGCTCCTGAACGGTGGGCGCCTTGCCATCATCGGTGACTCCTACTCGTCCGGCGAGGGATCCGGCGTCTACTTCGACGAGTCCGACAGGAGGGACAACCGATGCCACCGATCGCCCAAGACGTACGCCATGGAGCTCTTCGATGCACCTCAGACGGCGAACATGGCCTGCTCGGGAGCCGTCATCGCCGACTTCGCGAGGCCCAAGCAGAGCGAGGCCGACGAGGCCGCGCAGAGCAGCAGTCTCGCAAGCATGGCCGAGGACCCGACTCGCTCGCCCTCTGTGGTCCTCATGACCTTCGGAGGAAACGACGTCGGCTTCGCGAATATCATCAAGACATGCGCCTGGCTGGGTGACTGCACGACGGCAGAAGCCTCCCTGCCCCGCGACGACGGTAGCGGCAATGTGGACACTGTCCCCTTCCCCCAGAAGGTGTTCACCGACATCGCGCTCGTCAAGCCCAGACTGACGCAGCTCTACCTCGACGTGGACGCGACGGTGAATTCCTCCGCCGCCCTCGCGGCTCGCGACGGCGCCTACACCCCCCTCATCGTCCTGGCCTACCCCCAGGTGTTCCCGGACAGCGCCACCGTCAACTGCCCGCAGCTGTCCAATACAGAGAAGGACTTTGGCATACAGGTTGGACGGGCCCTCAACACCGCGATCAGCGAGGCCGTGACTTCGGCGCAGGAGAAGGGTGTCGAGGTCTA
>JAUPKM010000385.1 GCA_030837445.1 Actinomycetota bacterium | reverse complement strand
CGGCCGTGACACCGGCGGGCAGGCCCGGAGTCGTGCTGGCGGTCGGTGTCCCGTTGACGAAGGTGTTGGCCGTGCAGTTGGCGGCGCTGGTGCAGACGTCCACTTGCACGCGGTTGGCTCCGGGCGGGAAGTTCACGTGCATGTTGGCGCCGAAGTCGACCGCGTCAAAGAAGTCGGTGTCTGTATCGGTCAGGATGAGGCGCTTCAGGTAGGCCGGACCGTTGTTTTGGATCTGATGCTTGATGGTGACCTTCTGCGCCGGCAGTCCAGGTTCGGGCCGCAGCACCGAGGCGGGCGTGATCAACTTGCTGATGCTCGCACTGGCCGCTGAATCCGCCACGGTGATCTGTGGCCCGCAGACCTCAGGGCCGCTGGGAGTTCCGTCGATCCCGATCTGCGCGCAGTTGGTGAAGGTCGTACCCACCGGTGGCGTCGGGTTGTCGCGCAGCATCACGTTGTAGGACACCCGGAAGGTTGCATTCGGCGCAAGGGCTCCGGTGACGCGGACCCTGATCCCGGTGGCCCGCAGCAGCAGCGCCGCATTTCCCGAGCTGTAGGTAACGTAGGTACCCGCGGTCGGATCGAACACCTCCAGCACGTGGGCTGGGCTACTCGACGAGCTCAAGTTCACCAGGCGGACCACGTCGAACGGCACGCCGGGGGTCGGCGGGTCGACGATGTAGGCGCCGGTGACCGGCACGTTGCCGGTGTTCTTGAACGACAAGTCGAACTTCATGGTCTGGCCGGGGATGATCGTGGTCACCCCGGACGTGCTCTTCACGGCGTTGCCGATACCGCTGGTGGCGCTCTGCACCGTCACCGTCTTGCACGCGACGGCGGCTGAGCTGGAACTCTGCGGGGTGGTCGCGCTGCCATCGAAGCAGTTGATGAGCTGTCCCGGAGTGGTGGCGCCCGCGGCGGTGCCGTGGATATCCAACTGAGCGGAGGCGTTGGTGGCGATGGTGCCGTTACCGGACTGGTCCTCACCGAGGTAGCTGAGCCGAACGCTGGCGGGAAAGACGCCTGCGGCGCAGCCGAAGTTCGCGATGTCGACCGTGGCTGGGGCGCCCGAGCGCGGGTATACGACTGGCTGCGGGTTGGCCCCGCTGCGGCAGACCACGGTCAGGGTTGCGCTGGTGACTCCGCTCGGCCAGGTGAAGCGACCCTTGACCGCATCGATCTTCGCGAAGTCCTGCGGTGTGGAGCCCGACGGCTCGTCGATCACCATCGTCTTGACTGGTCCTGCGGAAGTGTTCTTGACGTTCAGGGTCATCGTCACCCCGGAGTTCTCGCCAGCCACGATCTTGCCGTTGGCGGTCCAGTTCCCGGAGTTGTCGGCGAACATGTTCTTGGTCGCCTGCACCGTGATGGTGTCCGGTTCGATGGCGAAGTTGGCGCTCGCATCTGTGCCGACGGTGGTGCCGCCGCCTTGCACCACTGCGGCCGGGGTCGCTTTGTTGGCGATGGTCAGCCGGGTCTGGGGCTGAATCGGCAGCCCGGAGGCGCGGAAGTTGTCCCGCAGAATGACTGGCAACGCCACGGCGCCGGCGTCGGCGCTGTAGGGAATCTTCGTACCGGCCGCGTTTACGAAGGTGAACCTGACGCCGGTGACGTTGGCCAGCGTGACACCCGGCGGAGGGGCGAGGGTTCCGCCGCCGGACTGTTGCCCGGATTCCGCCCACTCGCCTTCGGCGCAGGGCGAGTTGATCGGCTTCGAGCAGGTTCCGACGATCACCCGATCCGCACCCGGCGGATACTGCGACACCGGACCAAGCCCGGTCACATCGAAGGCATCGAAGGTGGCGGCGGTGGTGTCGGTTACCCGCAACTGCCGGACATCCGCCGAGGTGGACGAAGCGTTGCGAACGCCCAGCGTGATCGTGCTCTGCGCACCGGACTGGGCGATGGCGGAACTTGGCGACCAGGCCTTGGTGGCAACCGGGCGGACGACCACCGGGATCTCTGCTTGGACCGTGGCGATACTGGACTTCGGCGCCGCGTTGTCCGCGGTGGCGGTGGCAGTGTTGGGGATCAACTGACCGTTCTGAACCGTCGTCTCCACTGGCAGTCGCATGCCCACGGGGATCTTCCGGGAGGTTCCGGCCGGTAGCCCGTTACCGCCACCGGCGAGCGGGATCGTGAAGGTGATGGTCAACAGTCGGGTGTTGGGGTCGTAGCTGACGTCGCGCTCGCTGCTGCTGCTCGGCAGGGAGGTGACCTCCAATTCGGCCGGCAGGGTATCGGTGATGGTGGCGTTGATACAGCCCCCGGTGAGCCCCGAACAGCCGATGTTCAGGTCGTAACTCAGTTGCTCACCCGGTGAGACTGTGGCCACTGACACCGTCTTGGCCAGTGAGAGGGTGGCGTTGGCGGCGGCCTGCGCAGTGGTGGCAGCCAGCAGCGCCGCAACTAGCGCAACGAGAGCTACGAACGCTGTTGCCGATGCCCGCATCGCCCCCTTGCCCAGCTGCCGACCTGGGTGTCGTCGTGCTCTCCCGGACATGGCGTACCCCTCATCGCTTTCTACCAGCTCGACCTGCGCGCCGCATGTCGACCTCAACTTTAGGGGGGTCGGCGCG
>JAUPKM010000384.1 GCA_030837445.1 Actinomycetota bacterium | reverse complement strand
CGCCGCTCGATTTCACGCTCACGATCCGACAGAATCTCGGCTCCGGCGACTGGTAATCCGGTCGATATCCGAGCCGCATAGTCACGCGGGTGGCGGACATTCCACCAGCGCAGCCCAGCCAGGTGCCCGTGCGCGCCCGGGCCAAACCCCCACCAGTCCTGTCCCCGCCAATAACCGAGATTGTGACGGGATTCCGCTCCGGGTCGAGCCCAATTCGAGATCTCGTACCACCTGAGGCCAGCTGTGGAGAGGATGTCGTCGGCCGCCTCATATCGGTCTGCGGCGACGTCCGGGTCCGGCATCGAGACCTGACCGCGGCTGATGCGCCGCCCCAGCCGCGTGGTTGGTTCCACTGTCAGGGCATAGGCGGAGATGTGGTCAACCCCGGTAGCGACGGCCCGCTCAAGGGACTCCCGCCACATGGCCGGCGTCTCCCCCGGCGTTCCATAGATCAGGTCCAGACTCACCTGGTCGAAGCCGGCAGCTCGGGCATCCGCCACAGCCCGTTCAGCGGCGCCGGCCGTGTGCGTGCGATCCAGCACCGCCAGCACCGTCGGGGACGCACTCTGCATACCGAGACTGATTCTGGTGAAGCCTCCAGCATGCAGTTGTGCCAGATAGCCGGCATCGACACTGTCCGGGTTTGCCTCAGTAGTCACTTCCGCATCCGGCGCCAGGCCAAAGGTGTCCTCGATCGACCCCAGGATCGCGACCAAGTCGGCCGCAGGCAGCAGCGTCGGGGTGCCGCCTCCGAAGAAGACCGTGCTGACCTGTCGGCCCTCCGGCCGCAGGGCCCGACCGGCGGCTTCGATCTCAGACACGACCTGCCACCGGTAGTCCGCCCGTCCCACACCGGGTCCCAATTCCACAGCCGTGTAGGTGTTGAAGTCGCAGTACCCGCATCTGCTGGCGCAGTAGGGAACGTGCACGTACGTGCCCCACGGCCGCTCAGCCACGTCGGCACCCGCACCCGCGGCAGCGCCCGCGGAAAATCTGGCACCCGCCGACTCGGCCACCAATGCGGCCGCTTCAGCCCCGGAAACCTCAGCCGCCACCCGACCACCTTGCCAGCGACCTTCCGTGGTCACCACTCGGGGCGCGGCTCCCCACCGATGTCCGCTGTGTACTCCATGAACCTGGGAATCGGTCTTCGAAGGCCCAAAACGCGGCGTGTCGCGGCATTTCCCGAGATCGGGGAGTGCACAGGTGACATCAGTCGGCCAACTCGGTGCTAACAGACAACCGCAACCCGCACAACTCCGCCCCCCAACGCACAGAAGTCGACGGCCCCCTCTCCCGACACGTAAAGGCTTGCCAGTGTCGGGAGAGGGGGCCGTCGACTTCTGCCCAGGGCTGGACCGAGGTAGGCCTGGCGCAGAGCTAGGCGTCGCGAGTGACCTCAGCTGTACATCGCGTCCAGCAGGTCCCGGTTCTTGTCCTCGACAACCTTCCGCTTCACCTTCAGGCTGGGGGTGAGTTCGCCGGACTCGATACTGAACGGCGCCTCGAGGATCTCGAACTTCTTGATGGTCTCCCACTTGTTCAACTCGGAGTTGAGCTTGTCGATGGCGGCACTGACAGTGGCCTTCATCTTCTCACTCTTGGCCACAGCGGCGAATTGCTTGAGCTCCTCGTCGCTGGTCGGACCGTGGCCGGGCTGCCAAGTGGCGGCCATCCCGTTTTCGCCAGCCCAGACGAGTACCGCGTCCGGGTCCAACGCCACCAGAGCGCTGGCGAAGTTGCGGTTGTTCGCGTGAACCACGAGAGCCTGAGCAAGACCGAAGATGGCCTTGAACTCGCCCTCGATCGCCGACGGCGCGATGTACTTGCCACCGGAAGTCTTGACCAAGTCCTTCTTCCGGTCGGTGATCTTGATTCGGCCCTTCTCATCGATGATGCCGATGTCGCCGGAGGAGAACCAGCCGTCCCCGTGCTCGAACACCTCGGCGTTCTCGGCCGGCAGGTTACGGTATCCGCGCATCACGCCCGGGCCCTTGATCAGGATCTCGCCGTCGTCGGCGATTCTGACCGTGGTCCCCGGCAACGGCTCGCCACAGGTGCCGAACTGGATGTTGTCGGGGCGCATCAAGGTGGTACCTGCTGAGGTCTCGGTCAAGCCGTAACCCTCGAGGATCGTCAGACCGGCCGCATCGAACCATTCGGCGATCGTGCCGGACAGGGCGGCGGAGCCGGAGATGAAGTAGCGGACCCGACCACCCATCAGCGCATGGATCTTGGAGAACACCAGCTTGTTGGCCAGGTTGTACTGCATCCCGCCATAGGGCTGACCGGCACGCTTCTTGGCCGCCTCACGCTTGCCGACCTCGAATGCCCAGTTGAAGATCTTCGCCTTCAGACCACCGGCGGAGGTGCCGTTCTTGATAGCTCCGGCGTAGACCTTCTCGAAGATGCGTGGAACACCGGCCATGAAGGTCGGCTGGATGACTGGCAGGTTCTCCACGATCTTCGGGACCCTGCCGTCGACGGCAGTGGAGTAGCCGATCGCCAGCTGGGCGGCCAGCAGCACCTTGCCGAACGAGTGCGCCATCGGCAACCAGAGGAACTGGACGTCCTCATCGTTCAGGATTCCGAGGCCATCCAGGGACGCGCCTTCGTAGGCCCAGTTGGAGTGCGTCAGCTCAACACCCTTGGGACGTCCGGTGGTTCCGGAGGTGTAGATCAGCGTCGAGAGGCTGTCCGGGTGGATCGAAGCGGCGCGCTCGGTGACGGCATCCGGGGAAGCCGTCAGCAGTTCCTTGCCCTTGGCGCGCAGATCGTCGAGGGTGATGACCCAGTCGCCGTCCTCCGCCTTCGGCTCGCCGTCGAACAGGATGATCTTGGCAACGTCTGGCAGGCTGCCGCGCTGGCTGCGAACCTTCGCTACTTGGGATTCGTCCTCGGCGAACAAGTACATGACATCGGCGTCAGAGAGGATGTAGACGACATCTTCCTCACCCGTGGACGGGTAGACGGTCGTGGTCGCACCGGCCGACAGCATGATGGCCAGGTCCGCCAGGATCCAGTCGAGCCGCGTTCCCGACGCAATGCCGACGCGCTGCTCCGGCTCGAGACCGATGGCAATCAGCCCGGCAGCCATCTGGGAGGAGGCCTCGTAGGTCTCTTTCCAGGTGTAGGACTGCCAGCCGCCTTCAGCGGTGGGCTTGCGGAAGGCTTCCTTGTCGGGAGTCTTCGCCACCCGATCGATGAACATCTGGGCAACAGTTGTGTTCATCTCGGGAAGCGACTCGCGGGCTTGCGTGGTGTCCAAGGCAAAATCCTCCAGATCCCCCGGCGTCGGTTGATGGCCGGACTTAGGACCACACCCTAGGGTGCAAACGGACGAAGTTCACCAT
>JAUPKM010000383.1 GCA_030837445.1 Actinomycetota bacterium | reverse complement strand
GAGCAGTATGGCGAGGAGCAGTTCATGCTCTGGCGGCGCTCCTACGACACACCGCCGCCGCCGATCGATCCGGATGATGAGTTCGCCGAGACGGGCGACCCACGCTACGCCGACCTGGCACCCGAACAGCGCCCGGCCACGGAATGTCTCGCGGATGTGGTCGATCGGATGCTCCCCTACTGGTACGACGGCATCGTGCCGGATCTGAGGCTCGGCAAGACGGTGCTGGTTGGGGCGCACGGCAACTCACTGCGTGCCTTGGTCAAACACCTCGACGGGATCTCGGACACGGATATCGCCGCCCTCAACATCCCGACCGGGATTCCGCTCGTGTATCGACTGGACGGCAACCTGCGACCGCTTACCCCCGGCGGAGAGTACCTGGACCCGTCTGCGGCGGCCGACGCCGCCGCTGCGGTCGCCAACCAGGGACGCTAACCCGTGGGCACCGCACTGGTCACCGGTGCGACGTCGGGAATCGGGCTCAGCATCGCCCGACAACTGGCCGGTCACGGGCACGACCTGGTACTGGTCGCGCGCAATCTCGAACGGTTGGAGACGCTGGCCGGGGAAATCTCCCGCCAGTTCCGGGTGGACTGCGAGGTACTGGCGGCTGACCTGTGCGACCCACAGCAGTGCCAGGTCGTGGAGGATCGCCTCGCCGATGCCGACCGGCCGGTCGAGTGGCTCGTCAACAACGCCGGTTTTGCCTTCAAGCACGCCTTCGATGTGTCCAGCGTGGAGGCCGAGCAGGCCCAGCTGGACGTGTTGGTACGGGCGCCGATGCGACTAACCCACGCCGCGCTACCCGGGATGCTGGCGCGCAGCCGCGGCCGGATCCTGATCGTCTCCAGTGTCGCGGGCTTCATACCGGGGGGCACGTACTCCGCCGAGAAGGCCTTCACCACCGTCTTCGCGGAGAGCCTGTCCGGTGCGTACTCGGCAGCGGGGGTGCATGTCACCGCCCTCTGCCCCGGATATACCCACACCGAATTGCACCAGCGGGCCGAGATGGACATGTCTAAGTTGCCCTCGTGGTTGTGGTTGGACGCCGATTTCGTCGCCGAGGCCGGCCTGAAGGCATGCGAAGCGGGTCGCGCAGTGTGTGTGCCCGGCGCCGTGTACAAGGGAATTCAGCTGGCCACCGCCCTACTGCCACGGCCGCTCTTGCGGCGGGCAATCGGACGATCGTCGCGGTAGTGCAACCGCTGGTGGCCCGGATGTGGCCGTATCAAGCCTCGGTTTTCTCCGAGATGTCGACACTGGCTGCCGCACTGGGGGCGGTCAACCTCGGCCAGGGCTTCCCAGACACCGATGGTCCTGAACCGCTGAAGCGGATTGCGATGCGCGCGATCGAGGACGGATCCGGGAACCAGTACCCGCCCAGGCACGGTCTGCCCGAACTGCTCGACGCCGCGTGCGCCCACCAACGGGCTTGGTACGGGCTGGACTATGAACCGTCGACCGAGGCCGTGATCGGCACCGGGGCCAGCGAGTTGCTCGCGGCCGCCGTTCTGGCGCTGGTCGAACCAGGGGACGAGGTGATCGTCCTTGAACCTTGGTTCGACATCTACCCTGCGGCTGTGGCGCTGGCAGGAGCACGCGCGGTGCCGGTGCCCCTGACCCGCTCTGGGGATCGGTTTGGGCTGGATGTCCCGGCCATCCGGAGTGCCATCACGCCCCGCACGCGTGCTCTCCTGCTGAACACCCCACACAACCCGACTGCGACGGTTTTCACCGAGGCGGAACTCACCGAACTGGCCACCGAGGTGATAGATCAGGACATCCTGGTCATCTCCGACGAGGTGTACGAGCATCTGGTGTACCCGCCGGCCGTACATCTGCCAATCGCACGCCTACCAGGAATGCGTGAGCGCACCGTCACGATAGGCAGCGGTGGCAAGTCGTTCTCCTTCACGGGCTGGAAGGTCGGTTGGGCGGCTGGTCCGGCCGACCTGATCGCCGCAGTGCGCGTCGTGAGGCAGCACCTCTCCTACGTCTCCAGCGGGCCGTTCCAACCCGCCATTGCGGCTGGGCTTCGATTCCCGCGGTCCTATTTCACCGAATTCGCGACCGATCTTCACCGTCGACGGGAGCTTCTGGCTGGGGGCCTCCGCGACCTCGGGATGCACGTCTACGACACCGAGGGCACCTACTTCGTGCTGACCGATTCGCAGGCGTTGGGGTGGGACAGTGGTGCAGAGTTCGTGAACCACCTCGCCCACGAGGCCGGCGTCGTGGCGATCCCGGTGGCGCCATTCTCGACGGGGCGCTTCGACTCGCTGGTGCGGTGGACTTTCTGCAAACGAGATCATGTCCTGGCTACGGCCCTCGACCAATTGCGCCGGGCGGACCTTGCCAATCACGGCGTCAATCGCAGGCAATAACGATCGTCGCCGCCAGATCCGCCTCGACGCGCACCTCGAAACCTCGAAGGCGGGCCGTCAATTCCGCCTTTACGATGCTCTCCGGTGCGTCCCCGGTGCAACACCACCAGACCGGGGCATCGGGCCAGTGCAGGCCAGGAGCCGGAACCGGAGAGTCGACCAGCACGTAACCGCGCACGAGCCGGTGCGCCGACCGTTGTGCCAAGGCGAGCGCTGGCAGCAGTCGCGAGGTCCTACCGTGGGAGACCAACACGATGGGACCCGGAATGTCTGCCGCATTCAGGCCAACGGCCAGGCCGGCGACGGTCCTGCTGTCGGCGATGGCGGCCGCCAACCCGTCGGATAGCACGATCTCCGGTGGTAGGTGGACCGTCGTTCCTCGAGCCACCAGTTCGGTGGCAACCTCCATGCGCTCGGGCCAATCGGCCGACGGCAACAGCACCACGGATACCTCGGTCATGGCCACACCCTGCCCGATCCCTGCCATGGTCATCGGTTCGGGGCTCAGACCAGGCACCCGTCCACTCGGGGATCAGCATCTAGGCTGATCCCATGACCACAGCCCGGGAGTCCCTGCAGGACCAGATCACAGCCAAGGCCGTTGT
>JAUPKM010000382.1 GCA_030837445.1 Actinomycetota bacterium | reverse complement strand
GGCTCGGGAATTCTCCCGTCCTTGTCAACGAGGTAGTCGAACTCGGCGTTCTGCGTGACGAAGAGGTTGTCGAACCGGCTCGAGCTCAGGGAGCCGGACTCGCCCGTGGCCGGGCGCGCCCAGCTCAGGGCATTGCTCTCGTAGCCGACCATCTCGGTGACGAGCCACGAGTCGATCTCTCCGTGCGCGGCGGAGAACGCCTTCAACGCCGACCGGTCGTACTCTCCCTTGTGCATCTGCAGGAAGTGCGGCGGTTTCGCCTGCTCGAAGAGCTCGCCGACCGAGCCCGAGAGGCGCTCGATCACCATCGATCCCGTCGCCATGAGGAAGGCGCTCAGCACCAGGATGACGATCAGGACGGAGTTGATGCCCTTGTTCCTGACCAGATCGTTGTACGCATAGCGCAGGTACAGGTGTTCCCTGCTCCCTACTCGTTCCGTCATGTGAGGCTCCAAACGCCAGGGATCTGCAGCGACATCCACGTCAGGAAGAGGTGGTAGACCACGTCAAGGACGACGTTGCTGGCCTCGACCCGGTCGAGGCGCCCGGTCTCCCGACGCTTCCGCACGATCTCCTGCGTGTGGGTCCAGAGACCGCTGAGACCGTAGATGTAGAGCGTGACCAGCACCCCGACCCAGAAGTTTCCCTGGAACCAGATCGCCAGCACGCCCATCACGCCGAGTCCCAGCTGCGCGAACCCGTACTTGACCTGGAACGGGCCGCTGGGCCAGCCGAGCTTGACCGCGGTCTTCTCCGGGTAGAGGACGTTCATGATGAAGCCAGCCACGGCGATGAATCCGTGCGATACCACGAACTGGTGCAGCAGCAGCGTCCTCCACACGTACGTCTGATCGGACGGGAATCCTTGTATCGCCATCTGGACCACGGCGGTGAGCACCCCACCACCGATAATTGCAACAATCCACATCTCAGTGTCCCTCCGCGGCTGCGGCTCGGCGGGCGAAATCGCGCTCGATCGTCCGGATGCTCTTCGACCGGTGGATGACGACAGCCATGACGACGAGGAACAGCCCGACGACGATGAACATCAATCCGATGCCCCGCGACCTCCCGACCCCGATCACCTGACCGAGACTCGCCGCCAGCGCTCCCCCAGGAAGGAGCAGCGGGTTGAAAACGTGGTCGGCAAGGAGCCCCGAGACCGCGTAGGCGACGATGTACCCCATCTGCGAGATCAGGCCGACGAGACCCCACACCCGTCCCTGTGTCCTGTTCGGTATCGCGGACCTGACAAGTACCTCGACACTCGTATTCAGCACCGGCAAGGTCATGAAGAAGGCGAACCCGAATCCACCGATCAGCGGCACGTTCTCGGTGGCCCCCATTCCGGCGACGACGAAGCCCCCCGCCACGAGAGCGGTCGCCATGTAGACGCGGTGTCGCGTTCCCATGCTGAAGACACTGATGGCAACGCTTGCGACGATCATACCGACGGCCGCGACGGACCGGACGACGCCGAGCGCCTGCTCGTCCGCGAGGTCGAGCACCATCGGGGTGAGCAGCGTCTGGAGGAACCCCATGCAGAATGTCACGAGTGTGATCAGCAGCATCATCGTCGTCACGGCCCGGTTCTGAGTAAGGAGAGCCACCCCGAAGCGGAACTCCTCCCAGAACCCCGGCTGCGTCCTCGCCTCGTGGTCGTCCGACGACGCCGGCCCGTACCCTCGCACCGAACGCCAGACGAGCAGCATCGCGCCGATCGTCACCGTCATCGTGGACAGATCAATGACGATGACGGTCCGGATGCCCGACGCCGTCATGATCACGCCCGCGACGGCCGGCGAGACCAGGAACTGCGACGCCCCCGCGAACTGGACCATCCCGCCGGCTCGCGCGTACTGCTCGGGCGTCAGCAGATCGCTGACAGTCGCGCGGTACGCGGGATCCATCACGGAGGTGAACACCGAGCTCAGCGCGACGCACGCGCAGATCACCGAGACGGTTCCACGTCCGGTGGTCATCGCGATCAGCAGCAGGAGCAGCCCGATCGCCGACAGCGTGTCGCCGAGGATCATCAGCAGCCGACGGTCGAACCGGTCTGCGAGCACGCCCGCGAAAGGCGTGAGCAGCAGGCCGGGCAGGAAGGCCGCGAGCGTCACGGCCGCGACGGCGGTGCTCGACCTCGTCTCCTGGTAGACGTGCACGCCGAGCCCGAACGCGGTCAGCCCGTTGCCGATCCGCGCGACCATCTGCGCCAGCCAGACGAGCAGGAACGCCCGGAAGCCGCGCTTGATCTCAGCGTCCGACACAGAACGTCCCGTGGTGCTCACGAGACTCTTTCGGCGAAGTGGTTCAGTTCGTCGAGGATCCTGCCCACCGGCGCCGGACCGTCGAGCACGTACATGTGTCCCTGCTCCGCGAGCAGGTGGTGCCGGATCGGCGTGGCGAGGTAGGCCTGCCACTCCTTCGCGGAGTTCAACGGCGTCTGCGTGTCCCGGCCACCGAGGATCAGCTGCGTCCGAATGTCGAGCTGAGTCACCGGACGGCGTCGCGCCTCCTCGAGCACCTGGTAGTCCGCGCGGAACGCGGGGACGAACATCGCCATGAGGTTCTTGTCCCGCACCACCTCCTCGGGGAATGTCCCGAACGACCGCAGGTGGCGGATCAAGTCGTCGTCCGGCAGAGCGCCGTACCCCTGCACCGGGAGGTGCGGCGGCGCGGCCGAGGCCGAGAGAACGAGGTCGCCCGGACGCCGCCCGTCGAAGCCGGCGTCCGCGGCCATCGCGAGCAGCACGTGGTACGCCACGACGCTGCCCATGCTGTGCCCGAAGAACACCGACCCCGGTTTCAGAACCTCACGCAGGTTCTTCAGGTAGAGGCCGACGAGGTCGTCGAGCCGGCACACCGGTGGGTGGGCGCTGGAGCCGTGCCCCGGAGGATTCACGGTCCAGACGTCCCAGTCCTCTTCAAGCGTCTCGATCAACGCGTTGAACGATGCCCCGAACCCTCCCAGGAACGGGAACATGACGATCTGCCGTCCGGTGTCCGACGGTCGAAGGTTCCACAGCATCGAGGTGCTCATTCGGGCTCCGATGCCTTCGGCTGCCGCGTCGCGAGCTCTCTGCTGCGGTCGCCCTTTCCCGGGAACGGCGCACCCACGCGGGTCGTGTACTCGTTTTCCAGGTACTCCGGAAAGGTGTGGACCGGCGCGAGCTTGCCGCCGCCCTTCGCCTTCAGCACGAAGTACAAGGCGAGGACCAGCACCGTGAACAGGCCGATCTGCACGTACTGCGTCTCCCTCGCGAAGATGTACAGCCGTAGGAGGCTTCCCGACGCCGACACCCAGAACGGCAGCAGGAAGAAGAGCGTGTTGCCCTTCATCTCGCTCATCAGCAGCGACATGCCGATGCTGAGCACGCACAACTGTGCCGTGTACAGAGGCCACGCGGTAGCCAGTTCGAACGAGGCGAACACATTGCCCGGCGCGACGAAGAGGCCGATGCCAAGGCCCGTCAGGGCGCCGGCCCGGACATGACTACCGGTGGCGCGGTGCATGAGCGGCAGGAAGAAGCCGAACCAGCCGATCCCGATGGCGACCATGCCGACCTCGCGGTACAGCAACTGGAGGAACCCCACCAGGCCCTCGCCGAAGCCCATCGGCTCCGGCGGCACCTCGATGCCGAACAGCTGACACCCCCACCGCACCGCGAAGATGTACAGCAGCATGAGGCCCATGAGGACCGGGATCCAGACGAGATCCTTCCTGCGGGGCACCCACGTGCGCAGGTAGTTGGCCACGCCGCGCCAGCCGTCGTACCAGGCCAGCACGACGAACGCGGCGATCGCCGGCGAGTGGAGCACCAGGATCACGACAGGGCTCGTGGTCTCCAGCTCACCGAGGATTCCCGCCATGAACTCGTAGTCGGGCAGGTAGAGAGCCACGACGCCCCACATCGCCCCGATGCTGAGCGCCACGTAGAGCCAGAGGTACTTGCCGTACCCCTTCAGGCCGAGCTTTTGCCGCTTCTCCGTCGACGGCGTCGTCGCGGGCTCAGCGGACACAACTGGATCGGACACGGTCTCCCCTTCGGCTCACGAGTAGATGTCGTCGATCTGCTGCTTGGCCTCGTCCAGGGCCTTCGGCGCGCGGTCGGCGAAGAACTCGACGTCGACGTCGGACAGGTCGGCGTTGACGTAGAGCCGCGAGATGGTCGACACGAGGACGCCGTGTCGCTGGAGCGCGGTGGTGACGATGATGTCCTTGCCCATCAGGTCGAAGTCGTACTGGGACGGCGTCTCCAGCGGCGTCTCACGGCAGTGGAACGAGGCCAGCCCCGGCGGACCCTGCACGATCATCGGCAGGCCCACCCGCTCGGCCTCGGTGCGGAGGATGTCCCCGATCGCCTGGGCGTGCCCCCGCATGCCGGTCAGCGCCGCCTGGTCATCGCGCCCGAGGATCTCGAACGTCGCCCGCACGGCGGCCGTGCCCAGCGAGTAGCCGTTGAACGTGCCCGCGTGGACGACCTTCTTGCTCTCCATCAACTGCATGATCGCTCGCTTGCCGGCCAGCGCCGCGATCGGGACACCGCCGCCGGCGACCGCCTTGCCGAAGGTGGCCAGGTCCGGCGTCACGCCGTACGCCTTCTGGGCGCCGCCGAGACCCATCCGCACGCCCGTGATCACCTCGTCGAAGACGAGGACGACGCCGTGCCGCGTGCACAGCTCACGCATCCGCTCCAGGTACCCCGGGGCGGGTTCGACCGAGCCGCCGTTGACGCACACCGGTTCGGTGATGACGCAAGCGATCTCCTCGCCGCGCTCGGCGAGAAGCGCCTCCAGCGCGTCCGCGTCGTTCCACGGCAGCAGGTACGACTGCTCGGACATGATGCCGGCGGCCCGTCCCGCGGTCCCCTTGAAGTCGCCGCGGAAGTCCACCGGGACGGGGTTGGCGTGATCGGGCGCGCGACCGCCCATGATGTTGTCGTAGCTGCCGTGGTAGTGGTTCTCGAACCGCACGAACCGGTTCCGCCCCGTGTAGGCGCGAGCCAGGCGGAGCGACGCCTGCAGGATCTCCGAGCCGGACACGCCGAACCGGACCATCTCCGCGCAGGGAATGTACGCGCTCATGAGTTCGAGCGCCTCGGCGTCCCAGTCCGTATGGCTGGCGCACAGCACGCTTCGCATCGCCGTTCCGAGAGCCTCGAGGTACTCCTCATTGGAATGCCCGAGGATCATCGCACCGAACCGTGCGTAGAGGTCGAGGTACTCGTTGCCGTCCATGTCGAACAGACGGCTGCCCCGACCGCCGGTGAAGTGGATCGGCACCTCTTCCCAGGGCATGTTGAAGTTGTAGTGCACGCCGCCCGGCAAGATCTTCTTGACCCGTTCGTGATAGGCGAGGTTCATCGTGGTGTCCAGGGTCATCGTCATGAGGCCAGCTCCTCCGCGAGGTAGGCGCTGATGTCCTCCACCGTCTTGAACTCAAAGAGCGCAACCGGATTGATGTCCATCTCGAGCTCCTTGCGTAGACCGTTCACGATCTTCAGCGCCTGAACCGAGGACACGCCGAGCTGCACGAATCCCTCGTCGTCCGCGACTTCGGCGGGAGCGATGGACAGTTCGGAGGCGATCCTCTTGATCAGAACGGCCTTGATCACGTCCTTCGTCATGCGGGTTTCCTTTCGGTGGGTCAGTGCCCCAGCCAGTACCGCAGCCGGGAGAATGGGTACGGGTCGAGACCGAGGATCGTCCCCGTTCCGTCGGGGAAGAACTGCGTCCAGTCGATCGCGCCGCCATTCAGGAACCGCTCCGCGGCAGCCTCGAGAGTGCGGGGCGGTTCGCCCTTGGGACGGCGGCCGGGTCTGGCGACGTGGTTGACGCGGGTCCGGACCACCGCACCGGTCGCCGGATCGAGGACGACAGTCGCTCGCCAGCCGTGGGCCGGGCGGAAACGGGCGAGCGTCATCGCGAGGTCGTACAGGTCGGCGCCGTCGGCGCAGCGCCGCTCGACCTCCTTGAGCATCTGACCCAGCGCGTGCTCGGACGTCGCCGAGAGACACACCACAGGCCGTGGCAGCGCACCGCGCGGGCGCCCTTTCTCGTCGGCCTCCTCGACCACGACGTGCACGTTCGTCCCGCCGAGACCGAGCGAGGTGATGGCGCCTGCCCGCGGCCGCCCGTCCACCCGCGGCCACGGCCGGGGCGAGGTCACCATCTCGAACGGTGTCCTGTCCAGCCGGAGCAGCGGGTTGATCGTCGTGAGGTGCACGCTCGGCGCCATCTGGCCGTGCCCCAGGCTGAGCAGGAGCTTCGCGAGACCGGCGCCGCCGGCGGCGCTCAGCAGGTGCCCGATGTTGGACTTGACGGACCCGAGGCCGATCCTCGCGTCGCCGAAGTCCTCCTTCCGGTAGACCTTCGACAGCGCACTCACCTCGATCGGGTCACCGACCCGCGTGCCGGCGCCGTGCGCCTCGATGTAGCCGACAGCGGTGGGGCCGACGCCGGAGCCCAGGTACGCGTCGCGGATCACGTCGCCCTGACCACGCGGGTTGGGCGCCATGATGCTCAGCGACGAGCCGTCGTTGTTGATGGCGTGCGCGACGATCCGTCCGTAGATCCTGCGGTTCCGCGCCCGCGCGATGTCCTCCCGCTCCAGAACGACCACGACCGCGCCCTCGCCGATCAGCGTGCCGTCCGCCTCCTCGTCGAAGACGCGCACGTGCGGGTGCGACGTCGTGATGCCGCCGGCGTTGCACAGCATCGACGTGTAGGGAGCGCTGAGCAGGTTGACCCCGCCGACGACGGCACCGTCGCACCCCGCGTTCCGGATGGAGTCGATGCCCTGCACCAGGGCGGAGAGGAACGACGAGCAGGCCGTGTCCACGGCCATGACCGGACCGGTGAGGTCGAACTGGTGGGAGATCCGCGCGGCCAGCGCACCGTGGAACGTGTTCATGACGGTGCGCGGGGGCAGCGCGGCCGGGCCGTGCTCGTCGAGGTACCGGCAGACGAGACCGTAGTAGGGGTTGCAGGTCATGGCCAGGTGCACGGAGTAGCGCCGGCTGCTGCTCTCGCCGGACTCGGCGAGGCCGGCGTCGCACAGGGCGTCGTACGCGACCTCCATGCCGACCCGGTGCTGCGGGTCCATGAACCTCGCCTCGTCCTCGTCGACGCCGAAGAACCCCGCGTCGAACAGCTCGATGCCCTCCACCTCACCGATGACGTCGTCCCACCACGGCGCGCGCGCGAGGGCGCGTCGGTGGTCGCTGACGGGGGCCGTACGGTCGACGCCGTCGACCAGGAGCTGCCAGAAATCATCCGGGGCGGCGGCGCCGGGCAGGCGCAACGCCAGGCCGGTGATCACCACGGGCGCGGTGGACGGGACTGTGGTGGACGTGACTGCGGTCATCGTGGGCCTCCCACCTGTTGCGGCACCGGCGCACCGCCCACCCACTCGACATGGAGGGTGTCGTCGTCGTGCCAGACGTTGATGTGAGTGCGTGCCAGGGCGGATCCCCCGCCCGGCGGGTCCTGGGGCATCTCGTGCGG
>JAUPKM010000381.1 GCA_030837445.1 Actinomycetota bacterium | reverse complement strand
GGACCTGCTGAAGGCCGTCGTGGTGTGGGCCGCTCCGATCGGGGTGCTGGCGATCATGTTTCGCGAGGCGCCTACCTGGATAGGCGTCGGTCTGATCGCCCTGGGGATCTCGCTGTTTCTGCTCGCGGCCTCGTTCGCGCGCCGACGTCGTGCCGTGAACGAGAACCCGTGGATTGCGGAGTGGGACCTGGAGACGGACGAGTTCTGATCGGCATGACAATCGGCTCGCCAACTGGCCCCGGCACGAGCCGGGGAGATTCGGTCCGGGTCCGTCAGCCTCGGCCGACGGCAAGCGTGATTGCCGCGAATTGCACCAGGAAGGCCGCAACGGTGAAGCTATGGAAGATCTCGTGGTAGCCGAACCAGTCCGGATTCGGGTCTGGCTTCTTACGGGCATACACGACGGCGCCGAGGCTGTAGAGCAGACCGCCGATCGCGATCAGGACGACCACCATCGCGCCGAACGCGTTCCACAGCACCGGCAGGAACAGGACCGCCACCCAACCCAGTGCCAGATACGAACCCACCACCAACCAGCGCGGAGCGGTCCACCAGGCGACTCCTGTCACCGTCCCGATGATGGCGATGGTCCAGACCAGGGACAGCAGCAGCACGCCATAGTCGGACAGCGCGACCGCGAGCGGGGTATAGCAACCGGCGATGAACAGGTAGATATTCGCGTGATCAAGCCGGTGCAGGAAGGCGTTCGTCTTCGGCCCACCGGCCCCGAGGTGGTAGGCCGCCGACACCCCGAACAGCAGCACCGCGCTGACGGTGTAGACCGCAACTCCCACCCGCAGCTTTTCGGTCGGCGTCACCACCATCAGCCACAGGCCCAGCAGCAATGCCAGCGGGGCCGTTCCAAAGTGCAGCCAGCCTCGCAGCCTTGGCTGGATGCGCTTCATGTCCATGTCAGGTATCCAATCGGACTCGCAAACGGATCGCGCTCGGGGTACGGCAGGCAGGCTGGCCCAGCTGCTCCATGCTCGGCCACCGTCGGTCAGTTGGAAGGCTTCGGCAGCCTCGGAACCAGCCAGCTCACGAAAGCCTCTGTCGAGCGAGTCTGCAGGTACATGGTGCCTGGGCCGGCCAGATCCGGAACCAGACCCTCCCCCAGCCAGGAAGGTGGACAGGATCAGTTGCCCGTGACCACTGCGCTTCAGGATGAATAGCCCCTCGCTACTGAAGAATGTCTTGGCCCCTCCCCACGAGGAGTCGACGGCGAGAACCTCACCTCAGTGCGCACTCCTCTCCTCCTGGTCGGCAGGTCATGGGTCTTCTGGCTGGATGCTACCGGGCGTGGTGCGGTGCGCGCCCCAAACCCAACGCCACAACAATTCCGCAGGCCGCCGCCGGAACCAACCGACGACGTGCATCCGGTGAAGTGCCGCACAGCACACCGAGATCGCAAATCCGGCCAACGGATCCGGAGTAGGCTGGCTGCAATGGCCAGTGGCAGCACTGCTCGGGCCAGAAACGTTACCCAGTAAGGAGATTGGATGAACACCGCACCACGCACAACTGAAACCGCCGGCCAAGACCCGACAGGAGCCGGTGACGGCGTGGACGTCGAGGCGATGATGGAGCATTACGTCCGTGCCGCGTTGGACGATGTGCCGTTTGGACTTCCGCCGCACAAGGGCTGAACCCGTCAGTCACTGGGGCGGCGCTTCGCGTCCAGGGATGCGGTATTCATAAACGACTCGACGGCCGCGTCCCAGAGGACCGTGAGGCCCAACGAGGTCATCCCCGTGTGGACCTCTTGTCCGGCGAATGCTCCCGGTAGCCGCCGCGCCCAGTCCGCCGTCCACACAGGGTGGTCAGTCAGTACCCCGCGTGCGACAAGGTTGGCCGCGAAAGCAGATGTCGCCTCATCCGCCCCGAGGAGCGCAGCGCCGAGCGCCGCCGGCTTCTGCGAGGACAGGACCAGGCTGCCGATAGCGGAACCACTCAGCCCGTAGGACTGATCGGCCGCCACCAGCCACGACGACATCAGAAAGTACGACATGGCCCAGGCGCACGCCTCGTCCGTCGGCGGGCGCGGCGCAGCGATCGACTCGGGCGCGGCCGACGACGGCGAGGCTGCCGACCTGGTTGGGGTCGACGTCGCTGGTGAGGTCGACGTCGCTGGTGAGGTCGACATCGCGGTGGCCTGCAGTTGCTGCACAGCGGAGTAGATGTGTCCGGGCTGACTGAAAGTGAGCCCTGGGTTGTCCGCGATGCTGGTCAGCACCTTCTCGTAGTAGCGCTGATTCGCCGCGCCCGTGGCGGCCAACAAGTCGGTGTAGGCCGCGATGAACGATCCCACTGCCTCCGGGTCGGGTACAGAGTCAATCGTGTGTAGTTGCGCCACCGCAAGCGAATCCGGGTACAGCAGGTCGACATACACCCGGTACTGCGCGATCACAGTCGCGGCCTCGACGATGGAGTCGGTCACCTGGCCGTCCAGTGCGGAAAGCTCTTCGGCGACGGCCCCCATCACCGCAATTGTGCGGGTCAGCCAGGTCATCGCCGAGACCGTCGCATAGCGGCGAACCGGGTCGCCCGACGCACCCTTGTCGGTCTGCTGCCGCAACTCGGAACGGGCTTGGCTTATCAGCGCATCTGCGTCTGTCAGCACCGCTTGCGAGCTGGCGCGGGAGTTCTTGGTTGCCGCGCTCATCGTTGTCGACTCCGCGATCTCCTGATCGACCACGATGGTCGTACCGATGGCAGTTGCGTAGGCACCCGCTTGGTCACCTGTCGCCAACTGCCGAGTCGCCTGCGTCAGGTTGGCCTCCGCCTGCTGCGCACCGACCGCACCGAGCCGGCCACGGTTCACCCGCAGCCGTTCGTTCGCCCGGGCAATGGCCCGGCCAGCCTGCGACTTCAGCACGGCCTGCGCCTGCGGGGTCAGCGCAGGCATCGGTGCTGCCGAGGGTGCGACGGTGTCGCCAGTGAACGCCACCATCGCCTGGCCGACATCCCGCACTGGTGTGACCGTCACGCCGAGTTCGGCGCCCAACGCATCCGCGTCCACCAGCCCGGAGGAGTCCGAAGCCTTGGCTGAACCACCGCTGGCTGAGGAAGCTGAGGAGGAGGAGGAGGAGGAGGAGGAGGAGGAGGTGCCTGCACGGTTCTGGACCGATGCCGCGGGTACCAGGATGGTGGTGTAGCCGCGAACGGCGGCCGCTCGGACCTTTGCATCGACGCCGTCGACGTGGCCGATGGATCCGTCGGGACCTATCGACCCGGTCATCGCGACTCCGGGCTTGATCTGGGCGTGGCGTAGCGCCGCGAGAACCGCCACCGTGAGTACGCCCCCCGCGGAGGAGCCGTCAATCGCATCTGTGACCCTCACCTGCGTGTGCACCCCGCGCGGGTCCTGCCCCGAGTAGAGGACCGCGACCGTACTTGCCATAGCGGCGGCTGCATCCCAGGAGTCTCCAGTGTCGGCGCCTTGACTCGCGTTCAGATCCACCGAGTAGGACGAGTCCGAGCCAGTCGCATCGACGGTCACCTGAACGGCGGACACACCTCCGGTCGGACCGTTCTCCCCTGCCGTGACCCACAGCACCGGGACTTCCACGGTCGACCGCGCCGCCCGCGCGCCCGTGCAGCCAGCGAGCAGGGAACTGACCACCAGCAGCGACAGCAGCGTGGCCACCAATCGCCTCATGCCCCACCCACCTGACCAATCTCGCTGACCCGTGCCACCGATCCACCTCGCCCGTGTCGCCTGTCGTTGGCAGCTGCGGTGGGTGCTAGACACCCTTTTCGTAGTACACTGTCCCACAATAGTCCCACGGGGAGCCAGCGTGCCGAAGATCGTCGATCATGACCAGCGCCGAGCCGATCTTCTGGACGCGTTGTGGCGAGTCGTCGCAAGCCAAGGTGCCGCGGCCGTCACGGTGCGCTCGGTGGCTGCCGAAGCCGGGGTTTCGAAGTCGAACGTCGGCCATTACTTCAAGAGCCGCACCGAGCTTCTGTCCGCCGCGGTCGCGCAACAACTGGACGACGTGCAGCATCGATTCGACGCCATCGTGTCGGGGCCGCTGGACGCAGCTGCCGCGGTCGACGCCATTCTGCTGGCCGTGCCGGCCACCCCACGGCGCCGCGAGCAGTCGAGGGTCTGGTTGTTGCTGCTGGCCGATTCCGCCGCCGATCCCGACGTGCAACCAATCCTCAGCCAGCTGAATCGCGCAGTTCGCGCGGCTGCCGAGACCCTGCTGACGGCAATGGCGGCCAACGGGTTGGTTGGGGTAGGCCGGGATGCTGCGGTCGAGGCGGCCCGCCTGCACGCACTGGTCGACGGACTGTCTGTGCAATCACTCAGCGATCCCGATCTCCTGCCGGCGCGCCAGCTGCGCGAAGTGGTGCAGGCACAGGTGCTGGATCTTGGGACGCCGACCACCGCGACTGCAGCTGCCTCATCGGCCCAACGATCACGGAATGGCAGAGGATGACTATGGATACTGAATGGATGGTGACATCGTGAGAACCACAGACTTGCGGCCCGGAAGGAAGCGAGTGATCGCGCTGGCGGGGTTGTGCCTGATACCTGTCGCCTTGACGGGTTGCGGCGGGAACTCGACGAGCAGTCAGTCGACCCCGGTCTCGTCGGCGAACACGTCGGCGGCGGCAAGTGGCACCGAGTCGCCTCGGGCGCAGGCTTGGGTCCGCGGCACCCACGTCACCCTCACCAACAGCACCGGCAAGGCGGTCAAGGTGGGGACGGCCGCGGGCCAAGGTGACTTCGCGCCGCAGACCACCGAGTCCGGTATTGCGCCCGGGGCCAGTGTCCAAGTCACGGACGACTGGAGCTCCTCGGAAGGCACAGACGTGCTGATCCGGGTTGTGTATGCGAACGACGACACACTCGAGATGAAGGTCGCCAACCCTGCGATCGGCACCCCGTACATCCAGTGGCGGAAGGGATACTCGGTCTACAACTGGAGCGCCAGCAAGGGAGACGTCGGTAACTCCTCGTTCGACGAGAACACCACCCAGAATTTGACGATGGAAGGCCACCAAGTGACGGCCACGCGTAGTGGCGACGACGGCGACAACAAGAACTGGTCATTGACCCTGAACAGTTGAGGTGGGAGGCCTTCACTCGACGTAGGACACTGTCCTATATACTAGAGACCGGAGCCGATCCGGTGCGGTCAGTTCTATTCAGCAGGCAACAGAGGGAGGCACCCATGCACGTCAATCGTTGGCTACTGCCGGTGGGGGCAGTCGTGTTGGTTCTCGCCACGGGCTGCGCGAACAGTTCAACAGGCACAGACGCCAGCCCCTCCGGATCTCCCGGTGCAGGCTCCGCATCGGCGAGCCCACCCGGATCAGCTCCCCCAAGCGGCACCGCCAGTGCTTGGGTTCGTGGGACTCATGTGGTGCTGACCAACAGCAGCGGAACTCCCCAACAGGCGCAGGTGCAGGCTGACGTGTACTCCAACACGCCCAAGGAGACGTACACCGCGTTGGCCAATGGTCAGAGCCTGACTGCGACCCAATCCTGGAACACCTCCGGCACCGATGTCTTTGGCCGGATCAAGTACGTCGATGGCAAGGTGGTGGAGTTCACGCTCTACAACTACGCGGTCGGGACTCCGGCCGCCGAGGTGCGCGACGGCCCTTCGACAGGCAGTTTCGATCCCGACGACGCGGGCTTCCAAACCCATGACTTCGACCAGAACAGTGCCTGGACACCGACCGTGAACGGCCACAAGTTCACCATCACCCGCACGGGAGATGACGCAGACAACAAGAACTGGACAGTCACGCTCACCCAAAGCGGCTGAGTCGTCGGTTCGGCTACTGTCCGGGCGAGTACACCTCGACCGGGATGCCATCAGGGTCGTAGCAGACCACCAAGGTTCCTGAAGGTGCTCTCACCAGCGGGTCATGCGCGATCCCGCGCTGCTCCAACTGGTCGGCCCAGACCTGCACGTCCGCTGCCGTGGGAACGGCAATGGATAGGTGATCCAAGCCCACCCGCCGTCGGTCGAAGCGATCTCCGGTGAGTGTTCCCCGGTGCTGAGTCAGGCCCAGCACGAGCCCGTTGGGCAGTGCGATCAAGGTCCGCGTGAAATTGTCGCCAGCGCGCTCGGCTAACAACTTGACGTCAAAAACGTCGCGATACCACCCGACGCTGCGGGCAAGATCGACCACGCTCAACGTAATGTGATGGACCGGCTGCTCGAAGACCATGAACTGAATCCTACGGCCGTTGCCGAAGTCCGCAGCGACCATCGGCGGACCCAGCACAATCGGGGTGGGCGACCGCAAGTGGTGTTGGCTGACTCCGGGCCCCGCCGAGCACAACTCGGGGTGAATCAGGGCAACTTCAGTCGGCCTCATGTCACCTGTGCACTCCTCAATCGTGGAGTGTGCCAACCACACCGGCGTGTCGCGGCGTGTCGCGCGATATCCGGAGTTCGTGGAGTGCAGAGAGGACGCCCACACCCCGCGGTCACCGAAATCGGGACCCTCCTGACCCGAAACGGCCGAGCCTGGAACTCGGGACCCCGCAACAACCGAATCCCCGGGAGGTCCCCCGAGTCACGCTAAGCATGACCACCCCTTGCGACCCCATCGCTAGCTGCCGCAGATGGAGCGCCGCACTGATTGCAATCAGCGCGGCGTGGACCGCGGCGTGGACCCCGGCGTGGAGGGCTACTCCGGCGCCGGGATCGCGCCGATCTGCATCATGAGCGCCAGCAGATCAACCGTGGTCCAACCCTCGACAATCTTTCCATCTACCATCCGGTGAATCTCGATTCCCTGAATCTCAACCTTGCTACCTGATCCCGGGATGCCCATGAAGGCGCCAGTGTGAGTGCCGGTGAAGGTCCACCGCATGCACACTTTGTCGTCGCTCTCGATGACATCGTTGATCTCGGTATTGCCTCCGCTGAACGCCCCGGTGAGCATTTGGATCTGCTGGATGACCCCCTCGACGCCACCCGTGGTTCCAGGCATCGGGTCGTGGTCGAGGTAGTCCTCAGCATAGAAGCGTCGAATCGTGTCGGCGTCCCCACTGTCCCACGCCCTGAATACTTCCTCGACCCTGTCCTGGGTGGCCATCTGTTCCTCCAGTTGGATGTATTGGCTTCGATGAATCTGGGAGAAGGGTGTCCGCAGTCACTTCAGTCGTGGTCGTCGACTCCGAAAGAGGCGACCGCCACTCGTGCCGACGGAGCGGCACGCCCCAATCCACAGCGCATTGCTTTACACACTGTAAAGCAATGCGCTAACGCTAGCGTCCACTCTCGGACCTTGTCAACGTGTAAACTGGAGGCTATGAATCCGGGCTCTTCGAACACCCGGGACAACATCCTGGCAGCGACCAAGTCACTAGTGGAAACCATCTCGTTCGCCGATCTGAGCTTGGCCCGGGTGGCGATGGAGGCCGGCGTGACGAGGCAAACGGTCTACCTGCACTTCGGCTCCCGCTCCGGCCTACTACTCGCCCTGGTGACCTGGATGGACGAAACCGGTCGGTTTCAAGCCTTGATGGCGCCGGCCTTGAAGTTGGCCGATCCGACCGACGTGCTGCTGGGGCTGACTGCCGCGGCAGCCACGTACAACGCAGACGTCGCCGCGGTGAGCTTGGCGTTGCGGGAAGCACGGCGATCTGACCCCGCAGCTGCCGCCGCCTGGGACGACCGGATGAAGGTGCGGATTGCGGGCATCCGTTCCGCGGTCATGCCCGTGGCGGAGAGTGGCGCGCTCGGGGCCGGCTGGACCGTCAATTTGGCAACCGACATGATCTTCGCGCTGCTCTCACCAACTCTGTACGAGGACCTGGTGCTTGACCGGAAGTGGTCTAAACGGCGCTACATTGCCCACGTTGTGCGACTGGTGCGCGAAATGTTGGTCGACAAGTCGAGCTGACCATGCCCCGTCGAGAGCCCCGACCGCACGAGGCTCTGGACCCCAGCGGCGAGCCAGGTGGGCCCGCCACGGCCCCGCGCAATCTCGACATTGGCTAGTTTGCCTGCTACTTTCTGACTATGAGTTACGTTCCCCTCACGGAAGCGAAGGACAAGCTCTCCAGCCTGGTGGATGACGCAGTCAGCACACACGAGATTATCCACATCACAAAGCATGGGCGGCCCGCGGTCGTGCTGATGTCCGAAAGTGATCTCGAATCACTGCAGGAAACAATCTTCTGGCTATCCCAACCCGGGATCCGCGACTCCCTGCGGGAGTCCGACCGCGACCTGTCCGAAGGTCGAGCCGTCGACAGCGACACCCTGCGCAAGAGGTTCGGGCTTCCCACTTGAGCCGTTCCCCGTATGACCTTCGTGTCAGCAGCGAGGCGGCTCGGGGACTCGACCGGCTACCACCCAAAGTGGCGACGGCCGTGGTCGAGTTCATCACGTCAGCGCTGCTGCTCAACCCGCAGCGCGCCAGCAAGTCCCTGCGCGGCGAGCTTACGGGGTTTCGGGTTGCCCGCAGGGGTGACTACCGAGTTCTCCTTCGCATCCATGAATCGCCCAACATCGTTGAGGTCGTCCGCATCGCTCACCGCGCCGACGCCTACCGCGGTTTGCAGTCCGCCGACCCGCCGAAGAACGAATCCCCCTGAGGTCGCTGATCAGGCCGGTGGCAGCGGAACGACCTCGGCGGCTCGGGTAAGAACGTCGTGCTGCACGAGGTCAGACCGCGGGGCGGCCAGGCGCGCGAGCAGTTCCGGGTCCACTGCGACCGGCACCGCGGCCGCTGCGGCTGCGGCGGCGGCCGGATCGGCCGAACCGGTCCAGCGCGCCGCACTCGCCGGATCGCTGTCCACCAACTCCGCCACCACATACGCCAACGCGACGGCGTGCTTGCACCAGGAACCTGGCGTGCAACCGTAGGGACACGTGCAGTCGGCAGCGAATGACTTCGACGCCGTCCGACGCAGCGCGACCTGGTAGGGACGCGGGTCGGACCCCTGGATCTCCGCCTGGGCGGACTCGTCGTCGATCGAGACGTTCACTACCTGACCATGTCGGGCGTAGGTGCGCGCCCGACCGGGAATTGCGGAGGAGGAATGGCTCAACGCAAACGCGATGATCGCCACGGCGTCGACATTGGAGACCTTGCCGGGGCGAGCGACCTCGACGCCCCCGGTCACCGCGATTCTCGGCTTTGGCTCCCAGCGGTCCCAGCGGGCCCAGGGATCGCGGCCCGATCGACGCGGACTCATCGCAGCGTCCGGTCGCGCGACAGAGTCACGAGGTCAGCCAACTCGGCCGTGGACAACTCCGTCACGGCGGTGTCGGTCGATCGCACGACGGCGTCTGCGATGCCGCGCTTCGCGGTCAGCATCGCGTCGATCCGCTCCTCCAGGGTCCCTGGACAGACCAAGGTGTGGACGACGACATTGCGCTGCTGACCGATTCGCCATACCCGGTCGGAGGCTTGGTCCTCGACGGCCGGATTCCACCAGCGATCAAGATGGACGACGTGGTTCGCCCGGGTGAGCGTCAGCCCCGTGCCGCCGGCCTTGATGGAGGCGACCAGTACCGACGGTCCGTCGGGCGCGGCGAAAGCGTCGACGGTGGCGGCCCGTCGAGCGCGGCTGTGGGACCCGACCAGGGTGGCGATTTCGGTGCCCAGCTGTTCCTGCAGGTGGGTGGCCAGATCCGGCACGAACGAGGCAAACTGGGTGAAGACGACTACAGCCTGGCCCTCGTCGATGATCTCGGCACAGAGATCGGTCAACCGGTCGACTTTGCCCGACCGGCCCCGCAGCCCGCGTCGATTCTCAGTCAGCAGCGCCGGGTGGACGCACACCTGTTTCAGGCGGCCGATCGCGG
>JAUPKM010000380.1 GCA_030837445.1 Actinomycetota bacterium | reverse complement strand
CGATGCTGCGCGAACTATGCGACACCACCGTGCAACGGTTGATCCTCGGACCGGACTCCCAACCGTTGGACATCGGCCGGGCCACCCGCACCATCCCCGCGCAGCTGCGCACCGCGCTGCACGTCCGGGACCGCGGATGTGTGTTCCCAGGTTGTGATCGGCCCCCGGGCTGGACCGAAGCCCACCACCTCACCCCATGGGCGGCAGGTGGCGACACAGCGATCCACAACCTGGCCTTGCTCTGCTCCCGGCACCACCACCTCATCCACACCGGCACCTGGACCATCCGAATGGGAGCCGACGGCCACCCAGAGGTCACCAGCGTGTGGACCTACCCTAGACGGCGCTGACACCGACAGGGCGCCCGACAGCGGGCCGAGCCGAACAATTCCGGCGACGCCAGGGCACCCAGCTCAACGAGTCCCCGGCACGCGCCGACACCCGGGTGGGCTGCCGACACCGACAACCCACCCGGGGCATCAGGCGCCGCGGACTAGAGAGCCGCACGGAGAACCGGGACGGGGGAACGGGTGGCATGGAACGCCCTCGCGTTCAGGGTCGTCAGCTCGATACTCGACCGTTCCGTCGGTTCGGAGTTCGTGGGAAGTCGCGGCCAACGGGACAGATCCGCCGTGCCGAACGGGTCCTTCGAATCTGACGCCGCGATTGCGATGCTGTTGCTGTTGTAGCGGTCAAGCTGCGGGGCGCCGATCGGTCTCGGGCGGCTGGCAACAACGGCGCCGAAGCTTCCTCACCAGCGTCGCTGGCCTGCCAACCACCACCTCAGAGCCAACCCGGAGCCCCCCAATTCCCATTCGACGAACAGCAAGGGCCAGAAGGAGCTCACACGCAGCCAGCCCGCGTCGCTTGCACAGCAGGCGGCCGGAATCGGTCGATCAATGGCTAGCCAACTGGTCATGGCTTCGCCGGTGAGAGCGACCAACTCACCAGACCCTCGGCTGCGGGCCTGCGACGCGCGACGAAGATGCGACTGTCAGCCGCGCCAACGGATAGCGTGGGTTTGTGATCGACGCCGACCTCGCCCGCGCCGCCCGCGGCGCCGCATTGGAGGCGGCCGGCACCCTGCTGCGCAACGACCGACTGGCCGACCGCGGGCGACTGGAACAGTACCGGCACCTTCGGCGACGGCAGGTGAGGCGGGCGCGGTCGGCTTGGGAGGATCTGTCCTGGAGCCAACGAGTGTCGGCGCTGCTGAGAGAAAGGCGCAATCATGACTAAAGCACCCCGCGTTCTACTGGCGTTGGCAGCGCTGGCATCCGTTCTGATCATCGTCAACGCTGCCTCGAGCGGCGCCATCTTCGGGTGGGCCTCGGCGCCGATCCTGATGCCCTTGCTGGTCATCTATGTCCTACTGGCACGACCAAGACCGACTCCGAAATTCATCTGGCTACTGATAGCCGCCCAGGTACTGTCCTGGTTCGGCGATATCGCCCTCGCGGTCCACATCGACGCCTTGTTCCTAGTCGGAGTCGGCTGCTTCCTGTTGGCGCAGATCTGCTACATCCTGACGTTCCGAGCAATAAGGCCAGGCCCGCACCTGCTCAGCCAGCGGAAGCTACTGCTGATCCCCTACCTGGTGTATTTCCTAGCAATGATGGCCGTGGTTCTGCCCAGCGCAGGTGTGTTGGCCCCGGCCCTGGTCATCTACGGCGCGATCCTGTTGAGCATGGCCGCGATGGCACTGGACGCCTGGCCGCGCGTACCACCGGCCGGTGCCCGGATGCTCCTGGTCGGCTCCATCCTGTTCGTTATCTCCGACAGCCTGATCGCGGTCACGAAGTTCGGCCCGGTACCGGAGAACGCACCGGTAGCAACGGTACTGATCGGCACCTACTGCGTCGCTCAGATCCTGTTGATGCTCGGCGTGATGACAGCCACCAGCCCACAAGCGCTCAGCCAGCCCGACCAGCCGGTCGCCCAAACCCCGACACCATGACGGACGACCGAGCGGCGGTGGACTTTCGGGATATCCGAGTCACGCTAGGCGGCCAGGAGATCTTGCACGGCGTCACCGCTAGCCTGCGGATCGGGTCGTTGACCGGTCTGATCGGCCCGTCCGGCAGCGGCAAGACAACCCTGATGAGGGTGCTCGTCGGCGTGCAGCAGGCTGGGTCTGGAACTGCGGAGGTGCTCGGCAGTCCAGCTGGCAGCAGCGGCCTGCGTTCCCGAATTGGCTACGTGAGCCAAGCGCCGAGCGTCTACGAGGATCTCTCAGTCGGTCAGAACCTGGCCTATTTCGCGGCCGTGCTCCGACCTGGCGATGCAGCAAGGCGGCAGCAGATGTGCCGCCGCGCACTCCTTGCTGTGGATCTGGCGAACCTGACCGAGAGACGGGTCGCCACGCTCAGCGGCGGCGAACGCAGTCGCGTGTCGTTGGCGGTGGCACTGCTGGACGAGCCCAATCTGCTGGTACTCGACGAGCCCACAGTCGGCCTCGACCCGGTCCTGCGGCTGGATCTATGGCGAACGTTCGCCGAGTTGGCAGCCGCCGGCGTCACCCTGCTGGTCAGCAGCCACGTCATGGACGAGGCGGAGCGGTGCGACGACTTGCTCCTCATGCGGGAGGGTGACCTGCTGTTTCACGGAGCCAACGCGGCGCTGCTCGAGCAGACCGGGTGCACCTCAGTTGAGGACGCATTCCTGCGACTCATCGGTGAGCGCGCCCGTCCAGGTGAGCCTGCCCGTCCCGGCGCTGAGGACGAGGGCGAGGCCCATCGATGAGCGGCCGCCGCACCCTCATCACTG
>JAUPKM010000379.1 GCA_030837445.1 Actinomycetota bacterium | reverse complement strand
TCGCATCGGCAAGTTCAACATCGTGGCGCTCGCCGGTCGCCCGGTCCTTGATCTCTACGACACCGTCACCGAGGCGCTTGCCCACGACCACGATCGTCGGCACGCCGATCAGCTCACTGTCGTTGAACTTGACGCCCGGGGAGGGCCCCCGGCGATCGTCGTACAACACCGTGAGGCCGACCTGCGATAGGCCAGCGACCAGCACCTCACCCGCTTCGAAGACGGCGTCGTCCTTGCCGGTAGCGATCACATGCACGTCGGCCGGAGCCACTTCTCGCGGCCAGATGATGCCGCGTGCGTCGTGGTGCTGCTCGATCACCGCGGCGACGGCCCGAGACACACCGATGCCGTACGAACCCATGGTGACGACCACCTGTCGACCGTTCTCGTCGAGTACCCGCAGGTCGAGCGCCTCGGCGTACTTTCGGCCGAGCTGGAAGATGTGCCCGATCTCGATACCACGGTCAGCCCGCAGGCCAGTTCCACAGTTGCTGCACGGGTCCCCCGGCCGCACCTCGGCTGCTTCGATCACCCCGTCGGCGGCGAAGTCCCGACCGGCTACGAGGTCGAAGACGTGGCGCCCCGGTTCGTCGGCGCCGGTGATCCAGCGCGTGCCGGGCACAACCCTGGGGTCCAACAGGTAGCGGATCCCGGTGACCGAGTCACGCCCCAACGAACCCGGTCCGATGTAGCCCTTGACCAGGGCGGGATGGGCCGCGAAGTCCGCGTCCTCGAACGGCCGCGGCTCGGCCGGCGTGACGACTCCGGCCAACCGCTTCAGATCGACCTCCCGGTCGCCCGGCAATCCGATCGCCAATGGCTCTGACGAGCCGTCCGGCTGATCCAGCATCACAAGCACGTTCTTGAGAGTGTCCGCTGCTGTCCATTCCCGATCGGCGCGGGCCAGACCGGGGCGGGAATTCGCCACCGCCACCAACGACGCGATCGTCGGAGTGTCGGGGGTGTCCTCTGGGTGCGCGGTCGGTACATCGCTGGCGTCCGGGCTGGCCGGGACAACGGTCTGCACGGCTTCCACGTTTGCCGCGAAACCACACTCTGGGCAGCGCACGAACGTGTCTTCACCGTTCTCACTCGGCGCCAGGAACTCCTCGCTCACCGACCCGCCCATCGCCCCCGCCATCGCCGAGACGATCAGGTAGTCCAAACCGAGCCGGCGGAAGGTTCGCTCGTAGGCGCGACGGTGCTGGGCATAGGAGATCGCCAAACCGGCATCGGAGGTGTCGAAGGAGTAGGAGTCCTTCATCACGAATTCCCGACCGCGCAGAATCCCGGCCCGGGGCCGCGCCTCATCGCGGTACTTGGTCTGAATCTGATAGAGGCTCACCGGCAGATCCTTGTAGGAGGAGTACTCCCCCTTGACCAGCAGCGTGAACATCTCCTCATGGGTGGGCCCGAGCAGGTAGTCCGAACCCCGCCGGTCCTGCAACCGAAAAAGAGTGTCCCCGTACTCCTGCCACCGCCCGGTCGTCTCGTAGATTTCCCTGGGCAGCAGTGCGGGGAAATGCACCTCCTGAAATCCGGCGGCATCCATCTCGTCGCGCACGATCTGCTCCACCTTGCGAAGCACCCGGTACCCGAGCGGCAGCCAACTGAACACGCCGGGAGCGACTCGCCTGACATAGCCCGCCCGCACCAACAGCCGATGGCTGGGGACTTCAGCATCCGCCGGATCATCGCGCAGGGTCCGTAGGAACAGCGACGACATCCGCAGCAACACCTGGGTCTCCTCACTAGCAGCGAAGCCCCACCTTAGCCCGGCTCGATCAGAACAGGATGGAGGCCATCTCGTCGACTGGCGTGAAACCCGACTTACGATAGGCCCGGAGCGCAGCAGCGTTGTACTCATTGACGTACAGGCTGACCACTGGCGCGACAGACGCGGCAGCCAGGTCCACGACTGCCGCCATTGCGGCAGATCCGAGTCCCAGACCACGACGATCCGGTTGCACCCAGACACCTTGCACCTGACACACCTGCCGCGTGGCGGCCGCCACCTCAGCTTTGAAGACGACTTCGCCATCGGTCGTCAATAGGAACACCCGGCCGGCCCGCACCAGCGCGGCCAGCCGACCCCGGTAGGCCGCCTCACTCGAGCCGACCAATGGCGAGACGCCCACCTCCTCGGTGAACATCGCAACGGTCGGGGGATACAGGGCCTCGATATCGGCCACGGTCGCCGGTCGCACCCGAGCGTCCGGGGCGGTCGACCGTGCGCCCCCGGCGACCATCAGCGGCTGATGCCACCGGCAATCCCGGACCGGCCCCCAGGACGCCCCCAACGCCTCCCAAAGCGGCGCCACATCGCGGGCGAGTCCCACCACGGAGGAACCCGTTCGTTGTCGCCCAGCCAGCCACTCTGCCAGCGCCGCAATACCTTGGGCGTCGGAACCGGCCGGCACCACGTTGCCTGCCAGCATCACGGCGCTCACCAAACGGTCAGGAAGTCCATTCCGGTCGACCCAGGCTCCCCACACCTGCGCGCGCAACACGCCGACCTGTGCCACCCGCGCCAGGAAAAAGCAGTTGGCGACCTCGGACTGCTGGAGCAGGGAGTGCAGAGCGCCGGAATCGGCATCGGTCAGTCGAGAGATCCGCACGGTCAACTGATCAGCTGACCGAGACCTGCGGCGGGCCGCCTTCCGCCGGAAGCTGTTCGGCCAACCGCATCGCCTCGGCAATCAGCGTCTCCACGATCAGCGCCTCCGGGACCGTCTTGACAACCTCGCCTTTGACGAAAATCTGCCCTTTGCCATTGCCCGACGCGACCCCGAGGTCGGCATCCCGCGCCTCGCCGGGTCCATTCACAACACAACCCATGACCGCGACCCGCAGTGGCACCTCCAATCCTTCAAGTCCGGCGGTGACCTCTTCGGCAAGGGTGTAGACATCCACCTGGGCGCGCCCGCAGGAGGGGCAGGAGACGATCTCCAGGCCCCGCTCCTTGAGGTTCAGCGATTCCAGGATCTGCAACCCGACCCGCACCTCCTCGATCGGTGGTGCCGAAAGCGAGACCCGGATGGTATCCCCGATCCCGCGGCTAAGCAGAGCACCGAACGCCACCGCGGACTTGATGGTGCCCTGGAAGGTGGGGCCAGCCTCGGTCACGCCTAGGTGTAACGGGTAGTCGCACCGCTCGGCCAGCAGTTCGTAGGCCCGAATCATCACCACTGGGTCGTGGTGCTTCACAGAGATCTTGAGCTCCCGGAAATCGTGCTCCTCGAAGAGTGAGGCCTCCCACAATGCCGATTCGACCAGCGCCTCGGGGGTGGCCCGGCCGTACTTCTTCAGCAGCCGGGGATCCAGCGACCCGGCATTGACGCCGATCCGGATCGGGGTGCCATGTTCCTTGGCCACAGCTGCGATCTCACCGATCTTGTCGTCGAACTTCTTGATGTTCCCGGGGTTGACACGGACCGCGGCACACCCGGCCTCAATTGCGGCGAATACGTACTTGGGTTGGAAGTGGATATCGGCGATGACCGGGATGCCGGACTTTCCGGCGATCTGCGCCAGCGCCTCTGCATCGTCCTGGCTCGGGACGGCGACCCGCACGATCTGGCAGCCAGCCGCCGTCAGTTCGGCAATCTGCTGCAGCGTGGCATTGACGTCAGCCGTCACCGTCGTGGTCATCGACTGCACGCTCACCGGGGCGTCGCCACCGACTTTGATCGGGCTGCGGGAGTGGTTCAGGTGCAGTTGCCTGCTCTTCCGGCGCGCAACCAGCGTGGCCGGTGCCGGCATACCGAGCTCGACGGTCATCGTGGCTGGCTCCTATCGAATCACCTGGCCGACCCGAACGGGACAGCCTCTTGTCTGAGTATCCCGCGGAC
>JAUPKM010000378.1 GCA_030837445.1 Actinomycetota bacterium | reverse complement strand
CTCTTCTCCGCCCAGGTGTTCGCCGGTACCGCGTTGGAGGCGCCGATCATCGGCACCGAGGAGAGCATCTCGGGGATGCCCAGGGCGGATGTCTGGCGGCACTACCGCCGCTGGTACCGGCCTGCCAACCTCGCGGTTGTCGCCGCTGGTGGGGTTGACCACAAGGTCGTCACCCGGGCCGTGCGCAAGGCGCTGGCGAAGGTGCCGGCCGGGAAGCCAGGGGCCGCCCGGCCCACGGACAAGGCCCGCAAGCGCCGCGACGAAATCGCCTCTTGTCAGGTGCGCCCACGGGAGATCGAGCAGGCGAACGTCGTGCTCGGGAGGTCTGGTTTGGTGCGCAACGACCCGCGCCGCTGGGCGCTGGGCGTGCTGAACGCCGTTCTTGGTGGTGGGATGTCCAGCAGGCTGTTCCAGGAGGTGCGGGAGAAGCGTGGCCTGGCGTACTCGGTGCAGTCATTCCGAACGGCCCACGCCGATGCCGGGGCGTTCGCGATCTACACCGGGTCGATGCCCACGAAGGTGGACGATGCCATCGATGTCATCGCGTCAGTGCTCGGGGACTTGGCCCGAGACGGGATGACTGCGGCCGAGTTGGAGCGGGGCAAGGGCCAACTCCGAGGCGGGCTGGTGCTCAACCTGGAGGAGTCGAGTTCGAGGATGGTTCGACTCGGGGAGGCGGAACTGCTGACCGGCACGCTGCTGTCGGTGGAGGAGGCGCTGGCCGCAATTGACGCGGTCACCCTCGAGCAGGTCCGATCGCTGGCCGCTGAGCTGTTTGCGCGACCGCGCCACCTCGGTGTCGTCGGGCCGTTCGATGCCGATCGAGAGTTTCGGAGTATCTGATGCGCGTTGCTGTGGTCGGAGCCGGTGGCCGGATGGGTGCCGAGGTCTGCCGGGCGGTGACGGCGTCGGGCGACCTTGAACTGGTCGCGCGGCTGGACGTCGGCGATTCGCTGCAGCAGTTGGTCGATTCCGATGCGCAGGTGGTTGTCGATTTCACCGTGCCGGATGCAGTGATGCCCACGTTGGCCTTCTGCATCGAGCACGGAATCCACACAGTTGTCGGCACCAGCGGCTTCGATGAGGCCAAGTTTGCGGTATTGCGCCAGCAGTTGGCCGACGCGCCGCCGACCGGTTGCCTCGTCGCGGCCAACTTCGGTATCGGGGCCGTGCTGATGATGAAGTTCGCGGTGGCCGCGGCGCCGTACTTCGAGTCCGTGGAGATTGTCGAGCTGCACCATCCGAACAAGATCGACGCCCCCAGCGGGACAGCGGCCGCCACCGCTCGTCGGATCGCTGCGGCCCGCCGGGAGGCAGGTGTGCCGCCAGCCCCAGACGCGACCACGACAGCCCTTCCCGGGGCGCGCGGCGCCGACGTCGAGGGAGTCCCGGTACACGCGGTCCGGCTTCGCGGGATGCTCGCCCACCAGGAGGTGCTGCTCGGCACGGCCGGTGAGGTGCTGACGATCCGGCACGATTCGCTGGACCGTCAGTCCTTCATGCCGGGGGTGCTGCTGGCAGTTCGGGCCGTGCCGTCGCTACCGGGTTTGACCGTCGGCATCGAGGGATTGCTGGATACGTGATCGCTCGCCGGTGGGCAATCGTGATGGCCGTCGGGGCGGCTGCCTACATGCTGTTCGCCATCTGGCAGGGGGTGCTCTTCCTACGCAGCGGCAACCTGATCGCGGCGCTGCTGGGGATCGCCGTATTGGCGCTGCCCCTGCTGGGCCTCTGGATGATCTACCGGGAGCTCCGGTTCGGCCTCGCCGTGCAGACCCTCGCCGAACGGCTCGATCGCGACGGCGCGCTGCCGTTGGACAACCTCCCCCGACTACCGAGTGGCCGGATCGAACGCGACGCCGCCGATGCGGAGTTCGAGCAGGCGAGCTTGGTTGTGGCGGCCGAGCCGCGGTCTGCGGCGGCCTGGTTCCGGCTGTCGTTGGCGTACGAGGCCGCCCGAGATCGCAAACGCGCCCGCAAGGCGATGCGCTACGCGGTCGCACTGGACGCCGGCGACCTTGGCCCGCCGCCGGTCATCGATTGAGCTGGGGCCTGCGACCGCGCAGCTCAGGTGAGAGAGGCTTGTGCGCGGCCCTCCGCTTGTGATCGTGGCGTCCGGCGGGTCCTCTGTGCACTCCACGAACGAGTCGACGCCCACGACACGCCGCGACACGCCGCAGTTCCGCGCGGCTGCGCCGATCGAGGAGTGCACAGATGACATCGACCTGCCTCACTTGGTCGGCTATGCGGCGTCCCACGAGGGGTCCCGGATGTGCAGCACCTCGTGGGCAAACCGGCGCTGTCGTCGCCCGGCACCTGCACCTACTTGGGTGAGGATCCCCAAGACCGTCAACTGTCGCAAGGGATTCGCCGTACCGCGTTGCGGTTGGCCAAGGGCTCGCGGCCCGGCAAGGCGTCGATAGACCCAGGTGGGCGGTACGGTGCAGTCAGCACCCGCCAGGTCCGTCCTCACCTTCGGCGATCAAAGAACGCCAGCGGAGACCACTCATCAATGAACGCCACCTACGTGCTCCGTTGGACGGACTCCAGCTGCCGGCGACGTCAGGTCTGCCGGGGGCACCGACGGCCACTCGCGCTGATCATTACGGTGGCGCTGTCCGCACTTCTGGTCGTGCGGTTGTCTGGCCAGCCGGGTGCGATCGACCTGGGCGTGTACCGCGCCGCCGGGCTGGCGGTCATGTCCGGTGTGGACCCCTATGCAGCGGACTTTGGGCAGCGCTTTGGCACCGGACTGCCCTTCACCTACCCGCCCGCCGCAGCGATCCTGGCGGTGCCGTTGGCGTTAGTCACAAAGTCGGTGGCGTACCTGGCGTGGCTGGGCATCAACTTCGTGATCTTCTGGGTGGCGGTCAAGACGTGGTTCAGAGGGACTACTCCGCTGGACATCCTGGGGATGCCGCTGCTCTTCGTCGCACTGCTGTGGTGTGGTCCGGTCACCGAGGTTCTTGCCCTCGGGCAACTTGGAATCATCATCACCTGCGGCTGTTACTGGGCCGCCACTTCACCTCGCCGGTCCAGCGCGCTAATCATCGGCGTTCTAGCGGCTGTCAAACTCACGCCACTGATCTTCGTCGCATATTTCCTGCTGGTACGTGACTTCCGTCGCGCCGCATATGCGTCGGTAGGGTTCCTCGTCACGACGCTCTGCGGCTGGGCATTGATGTCGGAGGCGAGCCACAACTACTGGACCCGGATCGTGAAGGACCCATCCCGCATTGGCGACCTCGCGTACTTCGCGAACCAGAGCCTGCTGGGCCTCCTCGCGAGAATGTCGCTGGACCGGATGTGGTGGCCGATAGTGGGTGTGGCGACCATAGCCGGACTGCTGCTGGCTCGACGGTTGGCACTCAAGGTTCGACAGCCAGCGGCCGCGGTGGTCGCCGTGGGGTTGCTGTCGCTGGTGGTATCGCCTGTGTCCTGGCAACATCACGCCGTCTGGGTGGTCCCAGCGTTTGCAGCGGTTCTGGTGGTCGTGGTCGACCGCAGGGTCAAGCTGTTGGCGGTCGTGGCCTTCGGATTGACCTTCATCGGTGCGCCGCTGCTGGCCTCCCGTAGTCACTCGGCACTTCTTTCGCCAGCGGTCAACGCCTTGTTGGCGAGTGTGGTGACGTTGCTGATCATCCTGCTTCTAGCGGCCAGTCCCGCTGCATCTTGGCCCCTCCGGAGGGGCCAGAACCCTAACCAATGAGGGACAGAGGGAGATACGAGCGATCCGGCGTCCCCGCAGCCGATCACCGGCGGGTAGCCCGGGCGTGCGCGGCACACCCCGCGCGGCGCCAACCCTCACGCCGCCCAGCCGAGCGCGCGCAGCGACGCCGCTACCACCGCCGCGACCAACAGGACCACCAGGAACGGGGCTCGGAGCAGCAGCGCGACCGCCGCTGCCAGGACCGCGGCGACTCGCGCGTCCACGGTGACATCGGTGTTGGTCGCCAGCGTCGACACCGCCACGAGTCCGGCCAGCAGACCCACCGGCATCAGGGCGGCCATCCGAGACACCCGGCGCCCTGACACCCACGCCTCGGGCACCAGGAACCCGAGCAACTTGAGCACCCACGACGCCACGGAGACCGCCACAACCGCCAGCCAACTCATGCCGGACCTTCAGCGGTCGCACCCGGGGGCCGGTCGCCGTCGTTGCCGCCGAAACCGGTGTCGCCCCCGCCGGCCCCGGGGCTCCCGTCACCGGCGCCGCCCGCTCGCCCGCCCGGTGTGGCCAGCGTCCAGATGGCCGCCACCAGTGCCCCCGCGATCACCGGCAGGCCAGCCGGCACGAACTCGATCAGGACGGCGGCAACCAGCGCGGCGCAGACGGCGACTCCGATCGCTTGGCGAGTCTGAAGTCGTGGCCACAGCAGGGCCAGGAAGGCGGCCGGGATGACGGCGTCGAGGCCGTACACCCGGGGATCACCCAGCGCGGCGGCGCCCAAGGCCCCGACTACGGTCGCGATGTTCCAGCAGACGAACACCGAGATCCCGGTGGCCCAGAAGGCGACCCTGGCCGCTCGCGGTTCGGCCGCGTCCTCGTTCGCCAGCGCCATTGCCGTCGATTCGTCGATCGTCAGTTGGGCAGTCAAGGCCCGCTGCCTCGGCGTTGGTCGCAGCAACGTCGCGAGTGACACGCCGTAGAGAGTGTTTCGCGCCCCCAGCAGAAGGGCTGCGACGCCCGCGGCCATCGCCCCGCCACCCGCGCCGAGCACACCGACGAAGGCGAACTGGGATCCGCCGGTGAACATGACGGCGGACAGGGTCGCTGCCTGGGCTGTGGTGAACCCGCTGGCCACCGCCAGCGCCCCGAAGGAGATTCCGTAGATCCCGACTGCCAGTCCGACCCCGACGCCGTCACGGACGATGGCGCGTTTACGACGTGGCCAATCCTCGTTCACCGCTGCATCTTCGTCATCCGGGGTCCGAGATTGGTCGGTCAGAGCAGCGCGCGGAAGCGTCGCACCTGGGCCGGGTTCCAGTCCACGTGGGTGTTCTTACGTCCGAGTAAATCCTTGAAGTACCGGGACGAGTTGGCGATGCCGTGGCCGATCACGTCGTTCTTGGGAATCCGGTATCGGTACTCCAGCCACCGAACCAACGCCACGCCGGCGTTGCGTTGCCGATTGCGCGCGAAGATGT
>JAUPKM010000377.1 GCA_030837445.1 Actinomycetota bacterium | reverse complement strand
TCGGGGGTCGCGCCGTCGGTTGGCTCCTCGGTACTCACCTATGACTCCTCCGCCAGTTCCAACCATTGATCCTCCAGCCGGGTCCGGGTGGCGGTCATCTCATCAAACCGAACGTGCAACTCCTGCAGCGCCACCGGATCCGTTGCCGCCGAAGCCATCTGCTCCGCCAGCGCCCCGATCTCGGTATCGGCCGAAGCGATGCGTCGCTCGAGACTAGCCATCTCTTTGCGTGCGGCGTGCGCCTTCGACCCGGCCGACACCGACGGCGTCCCCGCTTCGGCCGCTGCCAGCGGAGTGCCGCCCTCGGCGGCAGCTCCGCCAGCAGCGCCGGCGCGCAGCGCCAGGTACTCGTCAACTCCGCCGGGAAGGTCCCGAATTCTCTGATCCCCGAACATCGCGTAGATCCGATCGGTGGTCCGCTCCAGGAAGTAGCGATCGTGCGAGATCACCAGCAACGTGCCCGG
This sequence comes from Actinomycetota bacterium, assembly GCA_030837445.1. Lineage (GTDB taxonomy): Bacteria > Actinomycetota > Actinomycetes > S36-B12 > UBA10799 > JACJWR01. The sequence continues at coordinate 7,622 of JAUPKM010000377.1, read as the reverse complement.
CCAAGAATCCAACACGTCCTCGAGTTCGGCCAGCGTCTCCACATCGAGGTCATTGCTGGGTTCGTCGAGGAGCAGCACGTTCACCCCGGACAACATCAATCGGAGGAGATGGAGCCGGCGAAGCTCACCGCCGGACAGGTCCCCGAGCCGGGTGGTGATCGCCCCCCCGGTGAATCCGAAGGCTTCCAGTAACTGCCCGGCGGTGAGTTCCCGACCGTCGGTGACCAGCAGATGGCTGCCGACTTCGGCTAGCCAGTCGCCCACCCGCACCTCGGGGTCGAAACCGGCGAGCTGCTGACCCAGTACACCGACCTTCACGGTCGCGCCGCGTTTGAGTCGACCCTTGCGCAGGTCGACGTCACCGTCGCCGGCCAGCAGCTTCAGCAGCGTCGTCTTACCCACCCCGTTCGGACCGAGCAGTCCCAGTCGATCGGCCGGGCCGAGTAGCAGCGTCTGGGCGACCAGCACCGGGCCCACCTCCGGCGCCGGCGCAAGTTCGACCTCGGTCAGTTCCAGCACCTGCTTGCCCAGCCGGGCCGTGGCCACCCGCTTCAGCTCCAAACTGTCTCTCGGGGCGGGCTCATCATCGATCAGGGCGTTGGCGGCTTCGATCCGGAATTTGGGTTTGCTGGTCCGTGCCGGCGGACCGCGACGGAGCCAGGCAAGTTCCTTTCGGAGGGTGTTGCGGCGCCGATCCTCCGCGGCGGCGGAGGCGCGGTCGCGCTCGGCTCGGGCTAGCACATACGAGGCGTAGCCACCCTCGTACTGGTGTACCCGACCTGCGGCCACCTCCCAGGTGTCGGTGCAGACCGCATCCAGGAACCACCTGTCGTGGGTGATCACGACCACCGCCCGCCGCCTCCGCACGAGGTAGTCGGCGAGCCAGGCCACGGCTTCCACATCGAGATGGTTCGTCGGTTCGTCCAGTAGCAGCAGTTCGGGGTCGTCCACCAGCAACGCCGCCAATTCGACCCTTCGGCGCTCCCCGCCGGACAGCGTGCTCAGCCGACCGGACAGCTGGTCGGTGGCACTCGCCCCAAGCAGGCCGGCCATCACATCCCGGACCCGCGGATCACCCCAGAAGGCGTGGTCATCGGCCTCGCCCATAACCTGCTCGGCGATAGTCAGCTCCGACCGCTGCGGGTTCTGCACCAGCAGACCGGTCGTCAGTCCGCCCGTCGCGACCCGACGACCACTGTCCGGCGCGTAGGTCCCTGCGAGCAAGCTCAGCAACGTCGACTTCCCCGCTCCGTTCCGCCCAACGACCCCGACCCGCTGGCTGGTGTCCAGCCCCAACGTGACGTCATCGATCACCACCTTGGTGCCGAGAGTGACGCTGACCGATTCCAGCACGACTGCAACGGCCACCCGCTACGCCTCCTTGAGTCGCGCCCCATGTACCGGGCCCGATGCCCGAATCACGGTACGACACAGCCCCGATGCCGCGAGCGATACCGCAAGGTCCAGAGCCTGCTCCTCGTCCTTGACCAGATAGGCGCAGGTGGGGCCGGAACCGGACACGATGGACCCCAACGCACCGTAGTCTCGGCCGATCTCCAGCAGCAGGTCCAGTTGCGGGCGCAACGAGACCGCCGCCGGCTGCAGGTCATTGCCCAGTTCTGCGCCGACCCGCGCGGGATCTCCGGACAGCAGGGCCTCCATCAACGGTTCCGGGATCTCCGGCACCGGAACGGCGGCACCGGCGCGCAGCCGATCGCATTCGGCGTACACGGCAGGGGTGGAAAGCCCTTCGTCCGCCAGCGCGAAGACCCAGTGATACTGACCTCGGGTCAGGGCGGCCGTGACCCGCTCGCCCCGACCAGTGCCGACCGCAGTCCCACCGTGCAGACAGAAGACCACGTCGGAGCCCAACTGGGCCGCCAACTCCTCCAACCGCTCCCGGCTGAGGCCACACCGCCAAAGTAGATCGCAGGCGAGTAGTGCACCGGCGGCATCGGCCGAACCGCCGGCCATCCCGCCGGCCACCGGGATGAACTTGCGGATGTGGATGTGGATGTCGGGCTCGGTCTCGGCCTCGATCGCGATCAGGTCTGCCGCGCGCCAGGCGAGGTTCGTCTCATCCAGCGGGATGCCATCGACATCTTCACCCTCAATGGTCAGTTTGATACCGGATCCGGCCGATCGCCGCCGAACCTCGATCTCATCGTGCAGTCCGACGGCCTGGAATACCGTGGCCACTTCGTGGAACCCGTCCGGCCGGAGCGGGCCTACGGTCAGGGCGAGGTTGATCTTGGCAGGAACGACCGCCGTGACCGACTTGGCAAACGCTGACACGCCACGACTCTAGGGCTTCGAGGCCCTAACCTTCTCGCCAGCGAGCCGCGCGAAGTCACCGGCGGCCAGCGTCTCGCCTCGCGCTCGGGGGTCGATTCCGGCTGCCATCAGCATCTCCTCGGCCCCAGCCGGACTGCCCGCCCAGCCCGCGAGGGAGGTCCGCAGAGTCTTGCGCCGCTGTGCAAAGGCGGCATCCACCGCAGCGAACGAGCAGATCCGGAGGGCCTCATCGCCCGGCGGTAGTCGCCGAATCAACCGGACCAGCCCGGAGTCAACCCGGGGAGCGGGCCAGAAGACTGTCGGCGGCACCCGACCGGCCGCGGTCACCTCGGCATACCAAGACGCCTTCACGCTCGGGACTCCGTATACGCGCGAACCTGGCGCGGCGCAGAGTCGCTCCGCCACCTCCAACTGCACCATCACCAGCACCCGCGAGATCGTCGGAAACCGCTCGAGCGCGGTCAGCAGCACCGGCACCGCGACGTTGTAGGGGAGGTTGGCCACCATGCTGGTCGGGGGCGGTGTGGGCAGTTCGGTCAGCTCCAGGGCATCGCCCGTGATCACCCGAAGCTTTGAGACTTCGCCTGGTGCGTAGCGCTGGACGGTCGATGGCAGTGCCTCGGCCAGCATCGGATCGAGTTCGACCGCCGTCACCGCGGCCGCCACCGGCAGCAGCCCCAACGTCAACGAGCCTAGGCCTGGCCCGACCTCCAACACGTGGTCGTCCGGCCGGACCTCGGCCTTGCCGACGATTCGCCGCACAGTGTTGGGGTCGATCACGAAGTTCTGCCCCTTGGATTTCGTCGGTCGCAGCCCCATCCCATCGGCCAGCGCCCTGATCTGGGCGGGGCCGAGCAACTCGTTCACAGCGCCCCGAAGGCACTTTCGGTGTTCGCAACCAGCCGGTCACAGGTCTCGGCCAGCGGCCACTGTCGGACCTCTGCCACGGTCCGCACGGTGAGCGGCAGCAGGTAGCTGGCGTTAGGCCGACCGCGGTGCGGCACCGGGGTCAGGAACGGTGCGTCCGTCTCCACCAGCACGAGCTCGGGCGGCACGGCCAGCAGGGCATCGCGCAGACCACTGGCATTCTTGAATGTCACCACCCCGGCGAAGGAACAGAAGTAGCCGCGACGTGTCACTTCCCGGGCGAAGTCTGCGTCGCCACTGAAGCAGTGCATCACCACCCGATCCGGCGCCCCCTCATCGTCGAGGATCCGCAGGATGTCCGGGTGCGCCTCCCGGTCGTGCACCACCAGCGCCTTGCCGGCATCCTTGGCGATCTGGATATGAGCGCGGAAGTATTCCTCTTGCGCCGCCCGGCCGGAGGGTTCGGTCCGGTAGAAATCCATCCCGGTCTCACCGACCGCGCGAACCTCCGGTCGACGGGCAAGTTCGGCGATCTGACCGAGTTCGGACTCCAGCGCGGTGAGACCCCCGGCCGCGTGCACCCGCGGCGCCTCGTTCGGGTGCAGGGCAACGGCGGCCCAGACATTGGGCCAGTCCCGGGCCGCTTCGACTGCCCACTGCGAACCAGTGAGATCGCAGCCGACCTGGATCACGCCACTCACGCCGACCCCGGCAGCGGCCGCCAACGCCTGGTCGACCGGCATCGGGTCACCGTCGTAGCCCATGTCCAGGTGGCAGTGACTGTCGATTACCGGCCGCGGCAGCGGATCGGGAGCGGCCGGATACGTCGCCATCAGTTGCCTCCGGATCCGCTGTTCGTGGGTGTCGGCACGGACTCTGCAGGCTCGGATTTCTCCGCCTCGATCCGCGGGAACAGCGCATCCCCTCGAGAGAGCACCGCGCCGGGGGGCAACTGCCCCCACTGACCCGCGTGGCGCACATCCTGATCACCGATCTCACCCAGATGTGGCACAGCTCCGAGCCGACCCCAAAGGGCGGACATCGACTTCGGCATTACCGGGTTGTAGAGCACAGCGATCGCCCGAAGCGCCTCGCAGACGGTGTAGAGGACGGTGTCCAGCCGCTGCCGTTGGGACGGATCCTTTGCCAGCTGCCACGGTTCCTGCTCAGTGACGTACAGGTTGACCGCCTCCACGAAGGACCGCACGGCGGCGATGCCTGCGGAGAAGTCCAGCCGAACCATGGCCGCGTCGGCGCCCTCTGCGGCGGCGATCATCGCGTCTTGGAGCGCACGATCCGCGTTGGCGTAAGGGCCGGGCTCCGGCAACACCGCGTCGCAGTATCGGACCACCATCGCGGTGGCCCGGGATGCCAGGTTCCCCAGACCGTTGGCCAACTCGCTGGTGTAGCGGGCGTGCATGTCCTCCCACGAGAACGAGCCGTCGGCACCGAAGTTGATAGCCCGCAGGAAGTAATAGCGGAAGGCGTCGGACCCGAACGTATCGATGATCTGGGAGGGGGCAATCCCGGTGAGTTTGGTCTTGGACATCTTCTCACCACCGACCAGCAGCCAGCCGTGCGCAAAGACCAACCTGGGCAGCTCCAGCTCGGCGGCCATCAGCATCGCCGGCCAGAACACCGCGTGAAACCGAAGGATGTCCTTGCCGACCAGTTGCACGTCAGCGGGCCAGGTCGCAGCGAACCGTTCCGACTCCGGGGTGTTGGTATTTGCGCCGTAGCCGATCGCGGTGATGTAGTTCAGTAGCGCATCGAACCAGACGTAGACGACCTGTTCGGAATCCCAGGGCAGCGGCACTCCCCAGGACACCGAGGATCGCGACATCGAGATGTCCGAAAGCCCCCCCTTGATGAAGGACACCACTTCGTTGTAGGCGCTCTGCGGTTGGACCGCATGCGGATGTCGCTCATAGTGGTCGAGTAGGGCGTCCTGGAACGCGGACAACCGGAAGAACCAGTTGTCCTCCTTGAGCATCTCCACCGGTCGGTCGTGGATCGGGCAGAGCAACGTGCCGTCGTCGGCGGTGAGCACATCACCGGGGAGTTTGAACTCCTCGCAGTCGACACAGTAGGGGCCCTCGTAGGTGGCGGCCTCGACGAACCCATTCTCCTTCAGTTTGGTCCAGAACCGCTGAACCCCCTGCCGATGGCGGCCACTGGTGGTGCGAATGAAGTCGTCGTTGGCCGCATCGATCGTCTTCAGCACCGGTAGCCAGGCGTTCTCCACCAAGTCGGCGCACCACTCGGCGGGGGTAACACCGTTGGCGATCGCGGTGCGCTCCACCTTGCTCCCGTGCTCGTCGGTGCCGGTCAGGAACCACACCTTCTCGCCGCGCTGGCGATGCCACCGGGTCAGCACATCCCCCGCCGTCGTCGTGTAGGCATGCCCGATATGTGGGGCGTCATTGACGTAGTAGACAGGCGTGGTGGCGTAGAAGACCTTCGGGGCGGACATGTTGCCGATCCTACGGGCGTGGCGGCTCGACGTCGGTGGCAGCGGTGCGCTCCGATCGCGGGTCGGCCGCCAGCGACGCCTGGTAGACCCGACGCCTGGGTACGCCCCACCGCTCCGCCACCAGCGCGGCTGAGTCCCGCCTGGAACTCCCCGCCGCCATCTCAGTCGCCACCGCCGACGCCAACTCCGAGTCCGTCCGGGAACTGCCAGTGTCCCGATGCCCCGCCACCACGATGGTGATCTCGCCCCGCACCTGGTCGCCGAGTTGCGCCGCCACCTGCACCAATGGGCCGCGCACCACTTCCTCGTAAGTCTTCGTCAACTCGCGACACACCGCCACCTGTCGCTGCTCACCGAATGCCAGCACCATCGCAGCCAGTGACGCGGGTAGCCGCCGCGGCGATTCGAAGAACACCATCGTTCGGCGTTCCTCCGTAAGCGCCGACAGCTCGCGGGCGAGTTCCCCGGGTCGGCGCGGTAGGAAGCCCTCGAACGTGAACCGATCCGAGGGAAGACCCGAGACGGCAAGCGCCGCAGTCACCGCTGACGGGCCGGGTGCCACCTGCACCGGGACGCCCGCCGCAACTGCGGCCGCAACCAGTCGGTAGCCCGGGTCGCTGATCACCGGGGTCCCGGCGTCGGAGACCACCAATACGGTGGCACCCTCAGCTGACGCAGCGACCAGGTCGCCAGCCTTGGTGGCTTCCACCGCATCGTAGAACGACATCAACCTGCCGGTGATCTGCACGCCGAGGTCGCGGGCCAGCCGTCGGACTCGGCGAGTGTCCTCGGCCGCCACGATGTCGGCGGACCCCAGCAGCTTCACGAGTTTGGAAGAGGCATCGGCAGGATCACCCAGCGGGGTGGCGGCGAGGATGATCATCGCGAAGGCCGCACTCTCAGCCGTCGCGTTTGCGGGCGACAGAGCGTGCCTTCTCCCGCAGGGTGGTGTCGAGGATCACCTTGCGCAACCGAACCGCGCTCGGGGTGACCTCCACGCACTCGTCCTCCCGGCAGAACTCCAGCGACTGCTCTAGCGACAACAGTCTCGGCGGGATCAACCTCTCCAATTCCTCGGCGGTGGAGGACCGAACGTTGGTGAGCTTCTTCTCCTTGCAGGGGTTGACAGCCATGTCGTCGGAGCGGGAATTCTCCCCGATGATCATCCCCTCGTACACCTCCCAGGTCGGCGACACGAACAGCGAGCCCCGCTCCTGCAGTCCGAAACATGCATAGGACGAGACCGCCCCAGCGCGATCGCTCACAAGTGACCCCGTGGGTCGGGTCCGCAGCTCGCCGACCCACGGTTCGTACGACTCGAAGACGTGGTGCATCAGACCGGTACCACGGGTCTCGGTGAGGAACTCGGTGCGGAAGCCGATCAGGCCGCGCGCCGGCACGATGAACTCCATTCGCACCCAGCCGGTGCCGTGGTTGACCATCTGTTCCATCCGGCTCTTGCGGGTGCCGAGCATCCCGGTCACCGGGCCGACATAGTCCTCGGGACAGTCGACCGTGAGTCGCTCCATCGGCTCGCACCTGCGGCCGTCAATGGTGCGGGTGACCACCTGTGGCTTCCCGACCGTCATCTCATACCCCTCGCGCCGCATCAACTCCACCAACACGGCCAACTGCAATTCGCCTCGACCCTGCACCTCCCAGGCATCGGGCCGCTCGGTCGGCAGTACCCGCAGCGAGACGTTCCCGACCAGTTCCGCGTCCAGCCGACCCTTCAGCAGGCGAGCGGTGACCTTGCTGCCCTTCTCGCCGGCCAGCGGTGAGGTGTTACTGCCCAACGTGATCGAGATGCTTGGCTCATCCACCATGATGACGGGTAGCGGCCGTGGGTCATTCGGGTCTGCCAGCGTCTCGCCGATGGTGATCTCGGCGATCCCCGCAATCGCGATGATGTCACCCGGTCCGGCCTCGTCGGCCGGCACGCGCTCAAGGGCGTCGGTGATCAGCATCTCGGCAATCTTGGCGTTCG
>JAUPKM010000376.1 GCA_030837445.1 Actinomycetota bacterium | reverse complement strand
GTCCGGGTCCAGAAGATCCGCAAGCAGATGATCTCCCGGCGGGAGGAGGCAGCCATCGACGTCGTGGGCGCGGTGGCACCGCTGCTGAGCCTGCTGCCCGACGCGGTGATCCAGGCGATGAGTTCCACGGTGATCGCCTCTGACGTGCAGGCCAGCAACGTTCCGGTGTTCCCGGGTGACACCTACCTCGCCGGCGCGAAGGTGTTGCGGCAGTACGGGATCGGGCCGCTGCCGGGTGTGGCGATGATGGTGGTGCTGGTATCGCGGGGCGGTTTCGCGACCGTCACCGCCCGCTACGACTGCGCCTCGATCGCCCACCCCGATCTGTTCGCCCAGTGCCTCCGGGACGGTTTCGACGAGGTTCTGGCCCTCACCGGTGACACCCGCGCCCGGGTCGCTCCGGCGTCTTTTTCCGAACCAGCCCAAGCACACCCGCACCCGAAGAACGGATCGGTGGCCTACTCATGAGTGAAACGCAACCACGCGATATGCGCGTACCCGGTTCGGTCGCCGAGGTGGCGGCCAGTCCGCCCGGACGCCGGGTCGGGGCGTTCTTCGACCTCGACGGCACCCTGGTCGCGGGGTTCACCGCGGTGATCCTGACCCGGGAGCGGTTCCGCAGCCGTGACATGGGCGTCGGCGAGCTGATCAGCATGATCGCCGCCGGGCTCAACCATCAACTCGGCGGCATGGAGTTCGAGACGCTGATCAACAAGGCCTCCAGCGCGTTGCGCGGCCGGTCCTACAGCGACCTCTTGCAGATCGGCGAGCGGCTGTTCGTCGAGCAGATCGAGAAGCGCATCTATCCCGAGATGCGGGAGTTGGTTCAGGCCCATCTCGATCGTGGCCACACTGTGGTGCTGAGCTCCTCGGCGCTGACCATTCAGGCGGAGCCGGTCGCCCGTTTCCTCGGTATTCCGAACACCTTGACCAACCGGTTCGAGGTCGACGGCGACGGTGCCCTGACGGGACGGGTCATCACCCCGATCCTCTGGGGGCCGGGCAAGGCCGACGCGGTGCAGGAGTTCGCCGCCCAGAACGACATCGACTTGGCCGACAGCTACTTCTACGCAGACGGTGACGAGGACGTCGCGCTGATGTACCTGGTGGGCAACCCTCGCCCCACCAACCCCGGCGACAAGATGCGCGAGGTGGCGCGCAAGCGCGGCTGGCCGATCCTTGAATTCAGCAGTCGAGGCCGTGGCGGACTGGTCGGTCAGGTCCGCAACCTGCTGGGGGCCGGCTCCATCGTCCCCGCCGCCTACGGTGCCGTCGGCTGGGGACTGCTCACCCGTTCCCGACGCCGCGGGGTCAATTTCTTCACCACCGCGTTCCCCCAGTTACTGCTGGCGATCAACGGGGTCACCCTCAACGTGCTGGGTGCGGAGAACCTCAAGAAGAAGCGGCCCGCGATATTCATCTTCAATCACCGCAACAACTTCGACCCGGTGATCGTCGGAGCACTGGTCAAAGACAACTGGACCGGCGTGGGTAAGAAGGAGTTGCAGAACGACCCGATCGTCGGCACTATCGGCAAGCTCGTCGACACCGTGTTCATCGACCGCGAGGATCAGAAGTCCGCGGTGGAGTCGCTGCGCAGCGCTGAGGAGCTGGCCCGCAAGGGGCTGTCGGTGGTGATCGCTCCCGAGGGCACCCGACTGGACACCCGTTCGGTCGGCCCGTTCAAGAAGGGGCCGTTCCGGCTGGCGATGTCCGCCGGTGTGCCGATCGTGCCGATCGTCATTCGCAACGCCGAGGTGATCTCGGCGCGGAACTCCTCCACCCTGCACCCCGGCAAGGTGGACATCGTCGTCTATCCGCCGCTGTCGGTCGCGGACTGGACCTTGGAGGATCTGACCGAACGGATCGCCGAGGTGCGCCAGCTCTACGTCGACACGCTCACGGATTGGCCGGTCGGTGAGGTTCCCGACGCCGGCCTCTACCGCGCGCGGCGGGTTTCGAAGCAGGCTGCCGCCCAGAAGTCGCCGGCCCAGAAGTCGCCGGCCCAGAAGTCGCCGGCCAAGAAGGCTGCGGCTAAGAAGGCGCCGGCCAAGAAGGCTGCCGCCCAGAAGTCACCGGCCAAGAAGGCTGCCGCCCAGAAGTCACCGGCCAAGAAAGCGGCCGCCAAGACGGTCGATACCGCCGGGCCAGCTGAGACACCGCCAGCCGACGCCCAGCCGACCAGCACACGAGTGAAAGGCCGCCGATGAGTCCCACCGACTACCTGACCGACTTGTCCACCACCGACGACGCGCTGGTGCTGGCATCGGTGTCGTCCAGGGCGGAATTCGACCTTCTCAACGACTGGCTCCGGACACAGCGCACCGCCCACCCGGGAACCCGCGTCGAGGTGCTGCGACTGCCGCATGACGATCCGCCGCCGCAACTCGTCGAGCAGCTCGTCGGGGAACTCGGTGCCGACGAGGACCGTGCTGTCATCCCGGTCCGGGTGTTCTGGGTCCCGGGCGGACTACCGACCCGGGTGAAGCTGGCCGGATTGATCTCCGGCCGGGACACCTACCGGCCGCCGCAGGCCCTGCAGCGGGCGATTCTGCGCAAGGACCCGTCCCGTGCGCGCATCGTGGCCGGAGAGCCGGCCACTGTGTCCGAACTGCGCCAGCAGTGGCGGGACAACACCGTCGGCGCGACACCGCAGGACTTCGCGAAATTCGTGCTGCGTCGGGCGGAGTTGGCGGTCGAGCGCATCGAACTGCGTCTGCTCGGTCCGGCCTACAAGTCGCCGCGGCTCATCACCGACGAGTTGATGGCGTCCACCCGGTTCATCAACGGTATGGAAGCCATCCCGGGCTCGAGCCCCGAGAAGGCCGAGGAAATGCTCAACGAGCTCGCGACCGGGTGGAGTCGCTTCTCGGTCGACCTCATCCCGAACCTGGGCCGCACCATCTTCAGCCGCGGTTTCGACCCCCGTATCGACTACGACTCCAACCAGATCGAAGCCATGCGATGCGGGCTGGAGGACCACCCGGCGGTGTTCCTGTGGTCGCATCGGTCCTACCTCGACGGTGTCATCGTCCCGGTGGCGTTGCAGGAGAACAAGCTGCCCCCGGCCCACACCTTCGCCGGCATCAACCTGTCCTTCGGGTTCATGGGTCCGCTGATGCGCCGGTCCGGTGTCATCTTCCTGCGACGCAAGCTCGACGACCCGCTGTACAAATATGTCCTGCGTCAGTTCGTCGGCTACATCGTCTCCAAGCGGTTCAACCTGAGCTGGTCCATCGAGGGGACCCGGTCGCGGACCGGAAAGATGTTGCCGCCCAAGCTCGGTCTGCTGTCCTACGTCG
>JAUPKM010000375.1 GCA_030837445.1 Actinomycetota bacterium | reverse complement strand
GTTCAGCCCCACGGACTTCCCGCGGGAACGGGCCTATGTGGTTGTGCGGTGGTGCGGTCCTGCGGTCCTGCGGTGATGCTCTCCTTCTGAACTGCGGTACTCCCAGTGGTACGGCTTAGTGATCCGAGCTGAGGGATCCAGCTATGTAGACGGCAGTCAGCAGCGTGAAGATGTAGGCCTGCAGACCCTGGATGAACAATTCGAAACCGGTCAGGATCACGGTGAGCACGAACGACGCACTCGAGCCGATGATCCCCACCAGCGACAAACTGGCCAGGTAGAAGGTCGCCACAGTGAACACCGTGAGCAGCAGGTGCCCGGCGAACATATTGGCGAAGAGTCGAATCGCTAGCGTGAACGGGCGAACGATGATGTTGGAGAGAAGTTCGATCGGCGCGAGCAGGAGGTAGATCGGCTTCGGCAGACCAGGCGGAAACATCATGTTCGTGAAGAACTTGATCGGCCCTTGGTGGCGCATGCCGAGGTACATGTAGAGCACCCAGACGACCAGCGCCAGACCGGCCGGGAAGGCAAGCCGGGAAGTCACCGGGAACTGGGCCGCAGGAATGACGCCCCAGACGTTCATCACCAGCACGAAGAAGAACAACGTGAACAGCAATGGCACGTACTTGTCGCCAGCTTTGCCGATGGTCTCGCGGGCGATGCCGTCACGAATGAAGAGGTAGGCCATTTCACCGAGGCTCTGCACCTTCCCCGGGATGAGCCTGGGCTTGCCGAACGCGGTGACGAAGAAGACGACGATTAGGATCGACCCGAGGATTGCCAGCACGATCGGCTTGCCGATCTCGAAGTGCATTCCGAACAGCTCGTACTCCCAGTAGGGAGCGAAGTTGAAGATATCCGCACTGGGGGCGGGGAAACCGCAACCCTTGTCGTTGCCCAGGTGCTCCCCCTCGCAGCCGGGGGCGACCTCGCTCATGCGCACCAGGGTCATCACACCGCCAGCCAACGCCGACCTCCGATCTGCTGACGACTCACGTCGCCCTCCTCCGTCTGACCACTGTCCGCTCCGCCATCGCCGTCATCACCGCTTTCCGGGCGGTTCGCCCGCCTCCTGTGAGGTACGGACGTGGACGAGATAGAGGCTGAGCGCCGTACCGATGAGCACGCCACCCGCCACGAATACTGCCCTATGGCCGAGCCAGAGGCTCAGCAGCCATCCAATCCCGCCGTAAAGAACGATGCCGGCAATCAGATTGCTGATGATTGTCCACGCGGCATTCACAGTTGAGCCGTCTCGCTGGAGCGGTTCCGCTGAGTTCACCATCGCGTTCAGCAAACTACCAGTCCGTCCTCGGCAGCGCCGAGGCGGCGCTCCGGTGATGGCGGCGACGGTCAACTCTTATCGGGGTTGGCCGGGCCGTACGGGTCCGGTGGCCCGCTGCCCGGTTCCACATAGAGGGTACGAGACCGGCTGAAACCCACGACTGCGGCGAGGATCCAGGTCAACGCACAGGCGACGATCGTGACGGCAAAGATCTTGGGCGCAAAGAAGGTGGCATCCTTCAGGACCAACAGCAACAGGAACAGCACACCAATCTGGACGACATACACCAACAACGCCACGTTCAGACCAAGCGCGGGGTTCGTCCGCAGTACCCTGCCTACCACAATCTGCCCACCGGCGAAGAAGGCGATGACCACGAGCGTGCCCAGTGCGCCGGCCAGCACACCCTTCCCGCCCGCCACGAATCCCCCGATTACTGTGGCGACGATTCCGACGCCCAAGCAGAGGGCGCTGGGGGTGCGCACCAGCGCGACTCGCTCGCGTCGGTCGGATTCCTGCACGGCCGATGTTGCGGGCAGGATCGGCATACCGGGGACCGATCCTCGCGGAAGGTCGGGTTTTGGATTCTCTGCTGCCATGGACTGCGAACCTACACGGTGCCGGAGAGCTAGACGGACCCGGCGGGGTCACGGCCAGGCCGGACCACCAGGGCGGTCATGGCCAGTGCTCCCAGTACGAAGATCAGCAGCGACACACCAACCGAGACAAATGCCATCGATACCGCGGCAAAGGCCACCAGTGCGGTCCAGCCGTGCATCAGGGATACCGCACGCCGCTGGGAGTGCCCCATCTCCAGCAATCGATGGTGCAGATGCTGCTTGTCAGCGGTGAACGGGCTTCGGCCGGCTTTGGTCCGGCGGGCCACCGCCAACACGATGTCCGCCACCGGGACGGCGATCACCGCCAACGGCAGGATCAGCGGCAGCAGCGCGGGGAACAATGTCACACCCTTCAGTGCGGCCGGGTCCAGCCGGCCGGTCAGGGTGATCATGGAAGCGGCCAACAGCAGACCGATCAGCATCGAGCCAGTGTCACCCATGAAAATCCTGGCCGGGTACATATTGTGTGGCAGGAAGCCCAGGCAGATCCCGGCCAGCAGGGCGCACAGCAGCGTCGCCAGGGTCGCCCGCTGGAACCCGAACTCGACGCTCAGCAGGAAGGCATAGACGAAGAAGGCGACCGCCGCGATCGCCACGATCCCACCTGCCAGGCCGTCCAACCCGTCCACGAAGTTGACCGCGTTGACCGTGAACACCACCACCAACACCGTCAACACGATGCTGGTCAGCGGGTCCAGCACCAGCGTGCCCCCGATCGGCAACCAGACGATCTGGATCCCCTGCCACGCCATCACCCCGGCCGCCAACGCCTGACCTGCGAACTTGGTCGGTGCATCGAGGCTCCACTTGTCGTCGGCCAGACCCAGTAGCACGATCAGCAGCGACCCGCTCAGAATGGCGACCGGCGCCGCACTCGTCTCGAACACGGATCGCATCATCGGCAGCTTGCTCGCGAGCAGCAGTCCGGTGAGCATGCCCGCGTACATCCCCAAACCGCCCCAGCGAGGAGTCGGCCGAGCATGGACGTCGCGGTCGCGGACCTCGGCCATTGCCCCAGCGCGGGTCGCCAGTCGACGGACCAGCGGCATCGTCAGGTAGGTGACCGCCGCTGCCGCGAACAGGCACAGCAGGTATTCGCGCACGATCGACAGAGTAGCCGCCGACGAGGCGGTTACGGCCGCTCGTAGGCGGGGTGGCGGGCCACCAACGTAGAAACCTCAGCGGCCACCGCCGCGGCCGAGGACGGCTGGGTGACGGCCCTGCCGATCAGCGAGGCGACCTCCTTCATGTCAGCAGGTTCCATCCCCTGGGTGGTCACCGAGGGCGTCCCGACCCGGATCCCGGACGCGACCATCGGGGGCTGCGGATCGTAGGGGATGGCGTTCTTGTTCAACGTGATGGCGGCGGCGTCGCACCGCTGCTCGGCCTCGGTACCGGTGACACCAAGCGACTGCAGGTCGAGTAGTGCCAGGTGGGTGTCGGTGCCGCCGCTGACGGGGCGCATACCTTCGGCGGCGAGTCCGGCGGCAAGCGCCTGGGCGTTCGCAATCACGTTGGCCGCGTACCGCTGGTAGCCAGGCGTGGCCGCCTCTTTCAACGCCACCGCCTTGGCCGCCACCGCGTGCATCAGCGGCCCACCTTGCATCATCGGGAACACCGCCTTGTCGATGGCTTTGGCATGCTCGGCTTTGCACAGGATCATCCCGCCGCGAGGTCCGCGCAGCACTTTGTGGGTGGTGAAGCAGACGACGTCGGCGTACGGCACCGGGCTGGGGATCGCCTTGCCCGCGACCAGACCGATGAAGTGGGCGGCGTCGACCATCAGAATCGCGCCAACCTCGTCGGCGATGGTCCGGAACGCGGCAAAGTCGATCAGCCTCGGGTAGGCGGTGGCGCCGGCGATGATCATCTTCGGGCGATGGGCGAGCGCCTGATCACGAACCTGGTCGTAGTCGATGAGTTCGGTGTCCTTGGTGACACCGTAGGAGGCGATATCGAACCATCGCCCGGAGAAATTGACTCGGGAGCCGTGGGTGAGGTGACCTCCGTGCGGCAGACTCATCGCCAGCACTGTCTCGCCTGGGGCCACGAAAGCCCCATAGGCGGCCAGGTTGGCACTGGCACCGCTGTGGGGCTGCAGATTCGCGTGTTCCGCGCCGAACAGCGCCGTGGCACGTTCAATTCCGATGATCTCGGCCTTGTCCACTTCCGCGCAGCCACCGTAGTAGCGACGACCCGGGTAGCCCTCGGCGTACTTGTTGCTCAGCGTCGATCCGAGCGCGGCCAGCACCGCTGGCGAGGTGAAGTTCTCACTGGCAATCAACTGCAAACCAGAACGAGCACGCTCCAACTCGGAAAGCAGGATCCCGGCGATTTCCGGGTCCTCCTGCTCCAGTTCGAAGAAGTCAGGACCCCAGAACGGCGCGGTTGTCATGGCGGACATTGTACGTGGCGGGGAGAATGACTCCCATGACCCAACGCTTTCGCGGCGACGACGCCGACGACCGACGGATCGGCCTGCACGCCGCAGGGGTCACCATCCGCAGCGGCGGATTGGTGGTGCTGCCGACCGACACGGCCTACGCAGTGGCCTGCGATGCGTTCAACGCAACCGCCACCGCCGCGTTGCGCACGGCCAAAGGCCGCCCGCCAGGTAGTCCGCTGCCGGTGCTGATCGGCGCCCCAGGCGTCGCCGACGGGATCGTGTACAACCTTTCCGAGAGTGCTCGTGCGCTGATCAGAGCCTTCTGGCCTGGTGGCCTGACGCTGATCGGACGACAGCAACCATCGCTCAGCTGGAATCTGGACCCGGACCTGGCCAAGGTCAGTGTCCGGATGCCGCTGCATCCGCTGGCGTTGGAACTACTGCGCAACACCGGCCCGCTGGCCGCAACAGGGGCGAACTATCTCGGGTCCCCGGTACCGCTATCGGCGGCGGAGGCCGAGGCACAATTGGGAGAATCGGTCGCGGTCTACCTCGACGGCGGCCCTGTGCTGGACGAAGCCAGCTCCACCATCGTCGACGTCACCGGGGAGCATCCTCAGATTGTCCGCACGGGTGCCGTCTCGTCGGCCGCGATCCTGTCCGTCTGTCCGGACGCCTGGGGCGCCGGGGTCGCCGCTGATACCGACGCCGGGGTCGCAGCTGCCGGGCGGACGGACATCGATCAGGCAGGTGGCCCGTGACCGACCAACTAGCTGCCGGAGTTCCCAGGGAGCTGAGAAGGATAGCGGTACCGGTGCTGATCATGGTGGTCGCGATGTGGGCGCTGGAGGTCCTCGACGTGCTGTTTCGGGGCCGACTCGATGGGCTGGGTATCCGCAGTCGGACCACAGAGGGGCTGCTGGGAGTGCCGCTGTCGCCGTTCCTGCACGGCGGGTTCTCCCACCTGGTCGCCAATACCGTGCCGTTCATCGCACTTGGTCTGCTGGTCGCCTGGCGCAGTGAGGGGCGAATCTGGCCCGTGACGGTCACGATCGGCGTGCTGGGCGGGCTCGGGGTGTGGCTGCTGGGTCCGGCGAATACCGTGACCATCGGTGCCAGCGGACTGGTGTTCGGCCTGCTGGGATACCTGCTCACGGCCGGCGTCATCACCCGGACACCGCTGGACATCGTCATCGCGGGGGTGGTGCTGATCGTCTACGGCGGCCTGCTCGGCGGGATGCTGCCGTTCGCAGTGCCAGCCGGCGTGTCCTGGATCGCCCATCTGACCGGTGCGGTGGCCGGCATCGTCGCCGCGGTCATCTTCGCCCCTCGCAGACCAGCTCGGGGCAGGGCCACGGACTCGGCTGCCGACTAGGTCCTCAGCCCAGCCGAGCCACGGTGACCCGGGGCCGCCCGGCCAAGTCCCGCAGGTCACGAACGCCGACGAATCCGCCGTGGGCCCGGAGCAGATCCGGCACCCCGTAGGCGCCACTGGTCTCATCGCCCTGATCGTCTCCGTGCTCGACAGCGATCAGGCCTCCGGGCTGCAGCAATACGGCCGCCAGTTCGATCAGCGGACGGACGACCGCCATGCCGTCTCGGCCACCGTAGAGAGCGATCGGCGGGTCATAGTCGCGCACCTCCGGATCTCGCGGCACAGCGCCGACCGGTATGTAGGGCGGATTACTCACCACCACCGAGACCTGACCGGCCGTCACCTGCCGACTGACCTGTGCCAGTGGTTCATCAAGCAGATCGGCCACGACGATGGCGAATTCGCTGCCGACGGCACGGATCTCCTCGGCGTGGTCGGCGGCGTTCCGACGCAGCCAGGTCACAGCGGCGGGGTCCTTCTCGACAGCGACCACCCGTGTGCCCGGACGTTCGGTGGCGATCGCCAGCCCGACGGCCCCGGAGCCGGCACAGAAGTCGACCACCAGCGGACCGGTGTCGGTGTCGCCCCGGTCGGCAGCCGCGAGTCCGGAGTCGATCACGCCGACAGTTCGATCCAGGTGATCCAGCACCGCCTGCACGAGGCCTTCGGTTTCTGGCCGCGGGATGAATACCCCTGGCCCGACCGTCAGCCACAGGTGGCGGAATCCGGTACCCCCGACGATGTGCTGCAGCGGCTCTCGGCGCGCCCGCCGGGCCGTCAACTCCGTGATTCGTCGCTCCTGCTCCGGGGTGGCCGCTGGCGCGAATGCGAGCGAGGTCCGGGGTAGACCCAGCGCCACAGCGAGGATCTCCTCGGTATCCGCCTCCGGACTCGGCACCCCGGCGGCCGACAGCACTGCACGACTCTGGCTGCGCAGGGCCGCCAGCTCCGTGGTCATTCCTCCCCCGCGAGCCTGCTTGCCATGTCGGTGTCGATGCACGACTGGACGACGGCATCCAGATCGCCGGCCAGCACGACGTCAAGGTTGTAGGCCTTGTAGCCGGTGCGATGGTCGGCGATCCGGTTCTCCGGGAAGTTGTAGGTCCTGATCCGTTCCGAGCGATCCACCGTTCGGACCTGCGATTTGCGCATCGCCGCGGCCTCCTCGGCCGCATGCTCCTCCGCCAATGCCGTCAGCCGTGCCCGCAGGATCCGTAGCGCCTGTTCCTTGTTCTGCAGTTGCGACTTCTGGTTCTGGCAGCTGACGACCGTACCGGTCGGCAGGTGGGTGATCCGAACAGCGGAATCCGTTGTGTTCACGCTCTGGCCACCAGGACCAGAGGAGCGGAACACGTCCACCCGCAGGTCGTTTGGATCGATCTCGATCTCCACGTCCTCGGCTTCGGGATAGACCAGCACCCCGGCAGCTGAGGTGTGGATGCGGCCTTGCGACTCGGTGACGGGCACCCGCTGTACCCGGTGCACCCCGCCTTCGAATTTCAACCGGGCATACGGCGCCATCCCTGGCTCGGTCACCCGGGTCGCCTTCACCGCCAGGGTGGCATCCTTCATCCCACCGAGGTCGGACTCGACCGAATCGATCAGCTCGACTCGCCAGCCCTGGGATTCGGCGTAGCGCAGGTACATCCGCAGCAGATCCCCCGCGAATAGCGCCGATTCGTCCCCGCCCTCGCCCGCTTTGATCTCCAGGATGACATCGGAATCGTCTAACGGGTCCCGTGGCACGAGCAGGGCGGAGAGTCGTTCAGCCGCCTGCTCCCTCGCCGTCGTCAGTTGCACGGCCTCCAGCGCAAATCCCTCATCCACCTCTGCCAGTTCCAGCGCAGCGGCCAAGTCGTCCCCGAGTCGCAGCCAGTCACGGTAGGTCTCGACGGTTGGCCGCAGAGCGGCATGGCGTTTGCCCACCTTGCGGGCTTCCCGCTGGTCGGTATGCAGTTCTGGCGAGGCCATCCGCCGCTCGAGTTCGTCGTACTCTGCGACGAGTTCCTCGCAGCGTTCGAACACCAGTTACTTCGCGTCGGTATCGGCGGTCTTCTTGCCGAAGCGCTTTTCGAACT
>JAUPKM010000374.1 GCA_030837445.1 Actinomycetota bacterium | reverse complement strand
TGGCCGTGCCGTCCGGAGGGGCGGGCGCCTACCGAGTCACGATGACCGACACGTCTGGCACATTCGTCTACACGGTCAACGTCGCCAGCAGGGCGGTCGTCGCGGTTAGCGCTGATGCCCTCGAGGTCGCCGACAACTGCCCGGGGGTGTTCGGCTGAAGAAGGAGTCCACGGCGACCGCTCGAGAGAGTGCTGGGCCTGCGCAGGAAGGCCCGCATCAGTAGCTGCCAGGCGAGCTACTGATGCGGGCGGATCGATGATTCGCTGCCGCGAGCCTCCCGCGGGGATGGTCCCCGCCTCCTTGACGCTTGCCACTTTTCATGTCACCGTGAGTGTCATGAAATCTCCAACCACGGCGGTAGAGACCCGGGTCTACCACATGGGTGCACGCGCCGAGTCGACAGCCGCAACGGGGGATCGGATCCTCGATGCGGCCGTTGAGGTGTTCTGGGAGCGCCCAACCGACCAGGTATCGCTGGACGAAGTCGCCCGCCGCGCCGGGGTATCCGTGCGAACGGTTCTCCGTCGGTTCGGTGACAAGGATGGCCTGTTCGCAGCGGCAGTCTCCCGCGAATCTGCCGAGGTCCGCCAGTTCCGAGACGAGGCTCCCGTCGGGGACCTCTCGGCGGCTGTGGCGGTCCTGGTGGCGCACTACGAACTGGTCGGCGACCGGGTCCTGAAGATGCTGACGAACGAACACCAAGTCGCGGGGCTGGACGAAATCATCGCGGCCGGCAAGGACCTACATCGGCAGTGGTGCGCCCGAGTATTCGAGCCATCGCTGGCCGGCCTCAGCGCCACGCAGCGTCGGCGACGCCTCGCCCAGTTTGTCGCCGTATGCGATGTCTACACCTGGAATTTGTTGCGGCGCGACGCCGGGCTCAGCCGACGACAAACCGAACTCGCCCTGGTCGAACTGCTGACCCCGATGATGGAGGAATCCTAATGGCCACCGTTCTCGCCTATACCTCACCGGCCCGTGGGCACCTGTTCCCGCTGACCCCGATCCTGGACGAACTGGCCGCCCGCGGGCACACCATCACGGTCCGAACGTTGGCCTCGGAGGTTCCGCTGATGAACAGCCGCGGATTCTCCGCGCAACCGATAGCCGAACAGATCGAAGTAATCCAACTCGAGGACTGGCGCGCAGGCAATCCGCGGAAGGCACTCGCGGAGTCCGTCCGGGGGTTCTGCCGCCGCGCTCCCTACGATGCCGCCGATCTCACCCGGGCGATCTCCGAGGAAAGGCCCGACGCGGTGATCGTCGACATCAACAGTTGGGGAGCGATGGCCGCGGCCGAGAAGTGGGGCGGTCCGTGGGCGGCATTCTGCCCCTATCCGCTCGCACTCCGATCAGCCCAGGTGCCGCCGTTCGGTCCCGGACTACCCCCCGCGACAGGGGCCGTCGGACGGATCCGGGACGGGATCCTGCGACCGCTGGTGAACGGGACGATCGAGCGGCAAATGCTGCCACCTATGAACGACGTGCGGGGAACGCTCGGACTCGCGGCCTTGGGGCACGCTGACGACCTGTTCAGTCGGCCGCCACTGCTGCTCTACCTCACCGCCGAGCCATTCGAGTACCACCGATCTGACTGGCCCGACAATGTTGTCCAGGTCGGACCATGCGCATGGGAACCGCCCGGCGAAGCTCCGGATTGGCTGGCCTCGATCAAGGACCCGCTGGTCCTGGTCACCACGTCATCAGAGTTCCAGGATGATGGGAAGCTGGTCAAGGTCGCGCTGGCAGCCTTGGCCGACCTGCCGGTACACGTGGTCGCCACCGTCCCAGCGGGACACCCGGACGAGTTCACGATCCCAAACAACGCTCACATACTGCAGTTCGCCCCGCATGGTCCGTTGCTGGACCGGGCTGTCTGTGCAGTGACCCACGGCGGTATGGGTGCCACTCAAAAGGCGCTTGCGCGCGGCGTCCCGGTTTGCGCCGTGCCATTCGGTCGCGATCAACTCGAAGTTGCCCGCCGTGTCGCCGTGTCGGGCGCCGGCACTCGGTTACCGGCCAAGCGGCTCTCGGTGGAGCGACTTCGCGCCAAGGTGACCGAGGCTGCGACCATGAAGGCAGGTGCGCAGCGAGTGGCCCGCGGCTTCGAGGCGGCAGGGGGCCCGCAGGCGGCCGCCGATGCGGTCGAAGTGCGACTGCTCGAGCCCGCGGCTGCTGGCGACAAGACCGCACCGTTCGCGGCCAACTAGAGGAGTTGCCGACAGCCACAGTGGCCGCTACAGCTCCGGGACCCCGGGCGCGATGGCATGGAGCCCAAGCTGGTCTGCTGCGACCCTCATCCGCTCGTCGTACGTGCACAGCGCGACGAGGTCAGATATCGACGCCGCGGCCGCCAGATGGATCGCATCCAGGGACCGCAGCGAGCTGCCCGGCAACAAATTCCCTGCCGCCCGAATGATCGGAGTCGAAAGTGCGATTGTGTACACGGAGTCGAGTATGGCCGTGGCGGCCGGCACCCGGTCCGGCCCGATCCGATGTGCCACGCGCATCAATTCAACATGGCTGAGCGCACTGGTGAGGACCCGCTCGTGCCGCGACAGAAGCGCCAGGAATGCCTCGGTCTCCGGCTCCGCAACCAGCAACTTGGCTAAAGCTGACGTATCGACGTAGAGACTCACCGACCGCCCTCGCGCAACTCTGTGAGGATTGCCGAAGCCGAGACGCTCGCCGACAGCGGGCGCAGTTCCTGCAATGACACGGTGCTACGCGGCGGAACGATGGCCCCGGATTCGATCAACGCTTCCCACTCACTGTCGCTCGCCGGGCGCAGAGTTGCCACGGAGCGACCCCGCTCGGTGACGATGACAGACTCGCCTGCCTTGACCCGATCCAGAATCCGACTGGCGTTCTGTCGCAGTTCCCGAACTCCCACCGTCTCCATGTGCTACATGGTAGCACCAACGGTCGGGTGACCGTTGGTGCAACGATGGTCGCTGCCTCCGCTCCCGCCGCGGCGCGACTAGTCAGGCGGCGGGGCACTGCCACGTTGGACCGCCTGACCCACCTATTAGCCATACCTCGTAGGCCCTGATGGTTCCGTCGCCCGGCAAGGACCAGTAGTTGCCGTTGCCCGCACGAACCAGGTTGCGATCTCCCCGTCTCCAGGCGGGGGGTGGTCATCAGGTAGGTCAGTTGGGCGAGGATCTGCGGGGCGACTTGGGAGACGCACTCATCCCCCGCCGGGGTAACGGAAGGCGTCACCACGATATCGCTCCACGGGAACTCACAGTTGGCGCCGATGTCCTCGTAGATTGCGCAGCGCTGTTGGTGCGGGTGATGTAGCCGACCTGTGTCGTCCCCCACCGCGAAGGTTGTTCAGCGCGTTGGGCATCTACGCCATCCTGAATCGGGTCCCAATTCCCCGTTCCAGCGCGGTCTCATACGCCAGCCGCGCCAGCGCGACGTCACAGATCGCCATTCCGATCGGGGTGGCGACGATGCGCTCGTCCGCGCCCTGTCGACCGGTGCGCCGGCCGGTGACGATCTCACCTATGGTCGCGTAGACCTCGGGCATCCCGCCGGGAAACTCGGGGTCTGGTTCGCCGT
>JAUPKM010000373.1 GCA_030837445.1 Actinomycetota bacterium | reverse complement strand
ATGCGCCCGCACCCGGGATAGCAGCTCCACCTGCAGCTGATGCAACGGCAGCAGGCTCTCGTCTCGGATTGACAGGCTTCGGGCCAGGGTCTGTTGGTCCGCGAGCAGTTCCGAGGATCCGGTGACTTCCAGGATCTGCGCCACACTCAGAGCGTGCTCCTGCTCGATCAGCGCGAAGATCCGCTGCTGGTCAACCGGCACCAGACCCTCGACATAGAGCCGGGCCACCGACATGTCTGTCTTGCTGAGTGTCATCTCGACATTGGCGATGAAGTTGTGGAAGAACGGCCAGCGCTGGAACATCAGCCGCAACTCCGCGCCGTGACCCGCCGCCTGTGCCGCGGCGAGGCCGGACCCAACACCGAACCAGCCAGGTACGATCTGGCGGCTCTGGGTCCAGCCGAACACCCAGGGAATCGCGCGCAGTCCGTCCAGGCCCAAACCCTCCTCGGGCCGGGTAGCGGGACGCGAGCCAATGTGCAGCGACGCCAACTCCGCGAGCGGGGTGGCCGCGAAAAAGTACCGCGGCAGATCCGGATCGGTCACCAGCTTTCGGTAGGCGGCCACCGAGGCGGTGGCCACCAGTTCCATCACCACATCCCAACGGGCCAGTGCGGCGACTGACTCCCGCGGCGTCCGGTGCAGCAGGCTGGCCTCGAGTACCGCGCCCAGGAGTTGCTCCAGATTGTCCCGGGCCAGCGCAGGGAGCAGATACTTGTCGGAGATGACCTCTCCCTGCTCAGTGAGTTTCACATCGCCGTCCACCACTCCGTAGGGCATCGCCATGATCGCTTCGTAGGTGGGTCCGCCGCCGCGACCTACCGTCCCGCCCCTGCCGTGGAACAACCGCAACCGGACCCCGTGCCTAAGCGCGACGTCGCGCAACCTGCGCTGAGCCGTGTGGATACCCCACTGTGACGCAGTGATGCCGGCATCCTTGTTGGAGTCGGAATATCCCAACATCACTTCTTGCCGGTCACCTCGAAGCCGAACGACTTCGCGATATTCGGGAACGGACAAGAGTGCGTCCAGCAGGGTGTCGGCCTCATCCAGCTCGGTCAGAGTCTCCAACAGGGGGACGAAATCAATCCGGGCGACACCCTGCGCGACATCCACCAAACCTGCCTCGCGGGCCAACACCACCGGGGCCAAGACGTCATCGATACCCTTCGTCATGGAAATGATGTAGGTGCCGATGGCCGCCTCACCGAAGACTTGCTGGCACCGTCGGATCGCATGGAACGTCTCTGCCGTACGCAGTTCGGCACCGGTCAGCGGGGCCGGCAACTGGGTCAGAGGTCGTCTACTGCGCAACTCCGCGGAGAGCGTGTCGACACGGTCGGAACGTGACAACTTGGCGTAGCCCAGATCCGGATCGACCAGATCGAAGATCCCGGCCAGGGCTGCGTGATGGCGTTGGGCATGCTCGCGGACGTCCAGGGACGCCAGATTGAGCCCGAAGGTGGCTGCAACCCCCACCAAGTCGGCCACCAAAGTATCCGCCGGGCCGATCGCTCCGTTCGAACGCAGCGAAGCCACAATGAGAGCGAGATCCGCGAGAAACTCGACCTGGCTGTAGGCACTCCCCGCGGCAGACGGGTGGCGGGCCAGCTCCAGCCGATGACGGATGGCCGACAGTTTCACGCGGTAAGGTTCGTGCCCGTAGACTTGGTTGATCCTGGAATCCAACTCCGGCAAGTCAGCGACATCACGGGCGACTGACGCGAGCAACTCGTCGCTGGCCGTGACCAACCTGTCGGAAATGGAAAGGTCCTCCGCCAGCCGCTCGACCAGGGGGATCAGATCATGCACTGCGTGACGGCGGTGCAGCCACAGCACGTCATCGGTCACCTCCGGGGTCACATGCGGATTTCCGTCGCGGTCTCCGCCCACCCAGGACCCGAACCGGATCGGCGGGTTCGCGGGATCAAGCTGGACGCCGATCCGGCTCAGCTCGACCGACGTCTGTCGCAAAACCTCGGCCATCGGTCCATGGCTGAGTTCGTCGAGGTAGTAGATCGCGTGCCTCGCCTCATCCACAACCTGCGGCCGCTCCACCCGCAGCTCATCGGTCTGCCAAAGAAGGTCGATAAGGGCGCCGATCCTTCGGTCGGCGTATGCCAGATCCGGGTTCGGTAGAAGGTCGGCGATCTGCCGCAGCTTCAGCAGAACAGAACGACGCGCCGCCTCCGTCGGATGTGCGGTGAACACCGGACGCACTCGCAGCCGATCGACCAACTCCTGAACCATCATTGGGTCCGTCCCCGCCGCCAAAACCCGGGTGACAACACGGGCGATCGGCCCGCCTCGTGCCACCCGTTCGGCATTGACGATGCGGGCCCGATGCACTTGCTCGGCTACCTTGTTGAGCTGAAATTGAATGCCCAGACCACGGGCCAGCAGGACGGCTTCGGGCACGTCGATGCCCCGCAGTCGGGCTGCTGCAGCCGTTCGGTCCTGCCGTCCCAACGACCGGATCTCTTCGCTCAGCTGCGGCAAAGCAGCACCCGCGGTGCGGTGCAGGGATTCCGTCAGCAGGGTGCTCAGGCGGTCGAGGTCGTGCCACAAGTCCACGTCGGCGTCATCCACGCCGCCACGCTACCGGCTGCCTGGCGAACACGGCTGCCTGGCGAACACGTCAAACCGTCGGACGGGGCCGGCTCGCCAGGTTGCAAAGTTGATGGCGGTTGGTTCACGAACTTGGGCCGTGATGACGCATCGATGACGCGGGCACGGCAGAATCAGCCGAAGTCGCGCACCTGCCAGGTGCCGGGCCAAGACTGAGGAGCGGTGGAGATGGGTCTGAGAGATCGAATCAGGGGCGACGACGGTCCGCAGAACACCAAGTATCAGATGCGCGAGAAACTGATGTCGATCGGTGACGACTATTGGATCGAGGATGACAGCGGCCAGCGCGCGTTCAAGGTCGACGGCAAGGCGGCCCGAGTTCGCGACACCTTCATCCTCCGTGATGCTGGCGGCGAGGAGGTGGCCAAGATCCAGGAACGTGCCGTTCGGGTTCGCGACACGATGGAAATTGAGCGGCCCGGCGGAAATGCAACCGTGAAGAAGGCCTTGGTGGGCCTCCGCGATCGGTTCACCATCGACGTCGACGGTGCCGGAGACATGAAGGCGCACGGCAACATCGTCGACCACGAGTACGAAATCGAACGTGACGGCGACACTGTCGCCACGGTGTCGAAGAAGTGGTTCCGAGTCCGCGAGACCTACGGTGTCGAGATCGCCCCAGGGCAGGACATCGTGCTACTGCTGGCGATAACCGTGTGCCTGGACAGCCTGACCGACCACTGACGACCGACCACTGACTAAGCCTTCTTGTTGGCCAGTTGCGGGAATAGCCCGGCCGAAATGGTGTCGAGGATCTCCACGGCCTGCTCGGGACTGATCGGCACCGCTGGGTCCTCGGGTAGTCCTGCAATGTCCAGCTTGTGGGCGCGGGCATAGGCAGCAACCCCCGCGAATGCAGCCTTGCCCAGGGTTGATATCCCGGTGAAGAACTTCAACTTGTCCGGTGTGTAATCCGGCGAGGTGCGCGCCGGCAGCGCGGGCCAGGTATCGGGGTGTCGGGGGCTATCGAGGGTGAAAACGCCGGAGAATGTGCGGGCTGCCGCATCGCGGCCGGTCAGGGGTTCCCCCAGATTCCATTGCTCGCGCAGCGTTGCGATCATCGAGGTGTGTCGGTACTCCTCATTGAACACCTCCCCTTCAGCAACCCAGGGCGACACGATGATCGCCGGCACCCGATAGCCGGAGCGATCGAAGGCGAACTCGTGCTGACCCGGCCCGGCGGTGGGGTCAGGTGGCGGCACCGGCCCCGGCGGAACATGGTCGTAGGTTCCGCCCGGCTCATCCCAACCGATGAACAAGGTGGTGTTCCAGACGTTCGAGCCAGAGGGCGACTGCATCGACCGATAGCAGTCATACAGCCGGGCGAGGAAGGTCTCGCCAGCCAAGATCGACGACGGCGGATCCACGTCCAGCTCCACGCCGGGGAAGAGTGCCCGCCCGCAGGCGGGGTGGTAGTCACCGTGACCAACCTGCAGGCACGGCTCAATAAATGAGAAATTGGGCAGTTCGCCGTTGGCGGCATCGACTTCGAACTGGGAGAACGGCACAAAGTGGGTTGCGAACTTGTCCTTCAGCCGGGGCATATGGCACAAGCCGGTGAAGGACACCGTGTCGAGGT
>JAUPKM010000372.1 GCA_030837445.1 Actinomycetota bacterium | reverse complement strand
GACGCGCCGCCCAGCCATTCCCTGCGGTCCGCCGCCTGACCTGGAGATCGAAAAAGTTGTTCATCATCGAGTGGATCGAGATCCCGGTTTCGTGGATCCTCGTGGCCTGGCACACCATTCTGTCTCCGCTGTTCGGGGACTCGAGTGGCGTCACCTGGGCGCTGTCCATCGCTGGGCTCGTGGTCGTCATCCGGGTGCTGCTGATTCCGCTGTTCGTCAAGCAGATCAAGGCGCAGCGCAATATGCAGGTGATCCAGCCCAAGATGAAGGAGATCCAGAAGAAGTACGCGGGTGACCGCGAGCGCCAGTCGCAGGAAATGATGAAGTTGTACAAGGAGACGGGTACCAACCCGTTGTCCTCGTGCTTGCCCATCATTCTGCAGGCTCCGATCTTCTTCGCGCTGTTCCGAGTGCTCCAATACGGCATCGCCCAGCAACAACCCGTGGGCGCGCTCACCCAGGAACTCGTCAACCAGGCCCACTCGGCGACCTTGTTTGGCGTGCCGCTGTACGGCACGTTCAACAATGCGGCAGAGACCCCCAACCCGACCGCTACTCACATTCTGACCGTTGTCCTCATCATTCTGATGACGGCCACGACCTTCCTTACCCAGCGGCAGTTGATCCTGAAGAACTCCGCGGCCGACAACCCGATGGTCAAACAGCAGAAGATCCTGATGTACGTCTTCCCGCTGATTTTCCTTGTGTCAGGGCTGGCCTTCCCCGTCGGTGTGCTGCTCTACTGGCTGACGACGAACCTGTGGACGATGGGGCAGCAGTTCTGGGTGATTCGTAACAACCCGCTCCCCAACACCCCTGCCCATGCCGCCTATCTTCTGCGGCAGCAGGCGAAGGCGGAGAGAAAGGCGTCTCGCGCGGCCGGCACCGACGCGCCAGGCGCGGAGGTTGATGCCGCGGCAGGAGCAGCAGCCGTCGCCACTGAGCCGGCCACTCCTGCGCGACAACAGCCGAAGCGCAAGTCACGTTCGCAGCGCAGCGGAGCGAAACCGCCTCCAACCAAACAACAGGGAAAATCCAACGCAGCCACCCCGTCTGGGACATCCAGCAAGAAACCTGGACAAACCGGACAAAGTGGGGGTTCAAAACCCAAGGCCTAGCCCGCCATCTCCTTGAACCACGAGGATCGCGATCCGGTCGCGACCGGCGTTAAGAAGTCCACCCAGCCCGCGGGGCGTCTGCGGCCATACCGAAAGTGACGGACACATGAGCACTGACGAGAGCACCAAGAGCGACAAGGTGGCGAATCTCGAGCGCGAGGGGGATGTCGCGGCCGACTACCTCGAGGAACTGCTCGATATTGCGGATCTCGATGGCGATATTGATATGGACGTCGAGGGCGGGCGGGCCATGGTGGCCATCGTAGGCGGCGATATCTCCTGCCTGGTCGGGAACGGCGGCGAGGTGCTCGAGGCATTGCAGGAGCTCACTCGACTGGCTGTCACGAGGGAGACTGGCGACCGTTCGAGGTTGATGCTCGATGTGGATGGTTTCAGGGCGGCTCGACGCGCGGAACTCACCGAACTGGGTTCGGAGGCCTCCCGCACGGCACGAGACACGGGTGAACCGGTTCGCCTTGAGCCCATGACAGCTTTCGAGCGCAAAGTGGTGCATGACGCCGTGGCCAAGGCGGGTCTCATCAGTGAGTCCGAGGGCCAGGATCCGGGACGCTTCGTTGTAGTCCTGCCACCTAGCTCTGAGTAGCGCTTCCGCGCCGCCGGAGGACCAGCAAATGGATGTTTCACGTGAAACTTCTGTGAGATGGCCGGCGATTCCGATGGTCGCCGTGCAGTGGATGGATGTTTCACGTGAAACCTGAGGACGCGGGGCCGCAGCGAGTCGTAGTGCCGAAGCAAGCGGTATTTCGAGACGAGTGGCAGCAGCAGCTGACCGAATACCACGACATCCTGGCCGACACCGGAGTGGCACACGGGCTGATTGGCCCACGGGAAGGCCCCAGACTGTGGACCCGACACCTCGACAACTGTGCGGTGATTGCTGTTCCGGAGTTGGGGCTACTCCCACGGAATGCCTCGGTGGTGGACATTGGATCCGGTGCCGGACTCCCTGGGGTGGTCTGGGCCCTCACGCGTCCGGATCTCCGCGTGCACCTCATCGAGCCGCTACTGAGGCGGGCCCAGTTTCTGACAGACGTAATCGCCGAGTTGGATCTCACGGAACGAGTCGTGGTGACTCGGGCCCGAGCTGAGGATGTTCCGCCACAGTCGGCCGACGTAGTCACGAGCCGGGCAGTCGCGGCGCTCCCTCAATTGATCGCTTGGTCGCTCCGGCACACAGCTCCCGACGGATCGGTTCTTGCGATCAAGGGTGGCCGTGCGTCCGAGGAATTGTCGGCGGAGCGTGAGAAGATTCGTCGACTGGGCGGCAGCAACTCGGAGGTGGTGGAGATCGTGGTGGAGCCGGAGAGTGAACCGACCGCGCGACTGGTGGTAGTGAGCCGGAAGCCGATCCGTAGGTTTGAATGGAGCCGATAGTGCACCCGAAAGGCGACCGGACCGGGCTGGGATGGCCGATCGAGGCAAGCGCACGGAGAAGCCAGTCGGACGGACCTCGAGCCGCCGACTTGAACCCGGCTGTGGACCCGAACCCGGGACTCGGTTGGCCCACGGCCGACGGCGGGCTGCAGGCCCCCTCGGCATCAGACCAATCGGAGGAAGGAGGGCTGCGATGACACGTGTGATTGCTGTTGCGAACCAAAAGGGTGGGGTGGGTAAGACCACGTCGGCTGTGAACTTGGCCGCGGCCCTTGGTGAGGCCGGTCACCGGGTCCTCGTGATCGATCTCGACCCGCAGGGGAATGCATCCACGGCTCTGGGTGTTCCGCACCATGAGAACGTGCTAGGGGTCTACGAGGTGATGGTCGACGGAAAGTCGATCGGTGACGGCTTACACCCCTGCCCGGATCTGCCCGGCGTCCAGTGCCTGCCGGCAACGATAGATCTAGCGGGTGCCGAGATCGAGTTGGTCGCGATGGTTGCCCGGGAGCACAAGTTGGCCAAGGCGGTCGCGAGTCATCTCGCGGGCCTGCCGGACGATGCGCGGCCGGAGATCGTGCTGATCGACTGTCCGCCAAGCCTGGGATTGCTCACCTTGAATGCGTTGGTGGCGGCGACAGAGATAGTGATCCCTATCCAATGTGAGTATTACGCGCTGGAGGGCCTGGGGCAATTGCTCAAGACCGTCGAGTTGGTGAGGGTGCACCTGAATCCTGATTTGGTGGTGTCAAGCATCCTGCTCACCATGACAGACGCCCGCACGCGGCTCTCAGGCCAGGTGGCCGAAGAAGTGCGAGCACATTTCGGTACCGCGGTGATGACGGCGTCCATTCCGCGGTCAGTACGCCTGTCCGAGGCTCCCAGTCACGGCCAGACTGTGCTCACCTACGACCCGGACGCCAAGGGGGCCGACGCATATCGGCGAGCTGCTGCTGAGTTGTGGTCCCGAGCACCGTCTGTTCCGGAAGCGGAAGCAGCGGTCAAGGCCGAGGCCGTGGGAGCTGGCACCGTCGATCTCGGCGACAAGGCTGGATCCTGATGTCAGTCGCGCAGCGCGGCCTGGGTCGCGGCCTGGGCGCGCTCATTCCTACCTCCCCGGTGAATGAGGACGAGGCCGATAGTGATCCGAGTGGCGCGCGGTTTCGTGCGGCGGTGAGCCCAGACCTGACTACCGTCCCTGGGCTGACCCTGCTTGAAGTGGCCACCGACGCGATCGCGACCAACCCTCGACAGCCCCGTAGCGTTTTCGACCCCGATGCCCTCGACGAGTTGGCCACATCCCTCCAACAAGTCGGCTTCCTGCAGCCACTCGTCGTGCGGCCGTCGGGGGAGGGCTATGAATTGGTGGCCGGTGAGCGTCGACTGCGCGCAGCCCAGCGTGCCGGGATGACGTCGGTGCCCGTGCTGGTGCGGGAGACGCCCGATTCGGACTTGCTGCGGGATGCGCTGCTGGAGAACTTGCACCGAGTGCAGCTGAATCCGCTGGAGGAGGCATCCGCGTACGCCCAGCTCCTGTCGGATTTCGGCTGCACGCAGGAGGAGTTGGCAACTCGGTTGGGACGGTCCAGACCGGCAGTGACCAATGCCCTGAGACTGCTGCGGTTGCCGGTCGGAGTTCAGCGGCGAGTGGCGGCGGGAGTGCTGTCCGCTGGGCACGCTCGGGCGCTGGTGGCGCTGGAAGATGAGGCTGTGGTCGAGGCGCTGGCTGCTCGCATCGTCGCTGAAGGGCTGAGCGTGCGCGCGGTCGAGGAGGCGATTGCCGTGGGCGAGGCTGGAGAGCCAGCCAGGCCTCGTCGCCGAACCGCGCGCTCTGGGGCGCACAACGAATTGGCTGCCGAGCTGGCGGATCGTCTCGACACCAGGGTCAGGGTCACCGGAACCGTTGGACGCGGTCGAATTGTCATCGAGTTCGGCTCACCAGAGGATCTGCAGCGGGTGCTGGCGGCGATGAAGAATTCCGATACCTGGGTCTGATTACCGATCGATTGACCCAGCGGGTTTGGTCAGTCCTCGCCG
>JAUPKM010000004.1 GCA_030837445.1 Actinomycetota bacterium | reverse complement strand
GGCCGAACACGGTCGTGATCGGCTTCGGGTCTCACGTTAGGTCGGCGGCCAGATGACGGGAAGGCCTGGAGGATTAAGGGAACCTAAGGAAACCGCTCGCGCGCAATTTGAGGTCCGCCGGACCCCCCGCGCACCCCGCTCGACGTGGAACCATGGGGACATGCGGATCGCTGTAATCGAGGATGACCCAACGATGATCGAGCCGCTCGTCAGCGGGCTGCAGCGGCACGGCTTCGAAGTTCTCGCGGCTGCGACCGGCATCGAAGGCATCCGGATAGCGGGATCGGTGGATCTGGTCCTGCTGGACCTCGGATTGCCTGATATCGACGGGTTGGAGGTTTGCCGACGGATCCGGGAGACCTCCGAGGTGCCGATCATCATCGTCACCGCGCGCGGCCAGGAGGCCGACCGAGTGGCCGGGCTTGAACTTGGCGCCGACGACTACGTCGTGAAGCCATTCTCGATGCGCGAATTGGCAGCCCGGATCAGGGCCAATGTCCGCCGCAATCCCGCGCGCAGCTCGGCCATCGAGGTTGGACCTCTGCAACTGGACAAGGATCAACACACGGCCACCGTGGATGGTGTCGAGCTATCGCTGACGCCGAAGGAATTCGCTCTGCTCGCGGTGCTGGCCGAGGAGCCCGGACGCGTGGTGCCAAGGACCGAATTGCACGCCCGGATCTGGGATCCGGTGTGGGTCGGGTCGGGCAAGTCCCTCGACGTCCATGTCGCCACGCTGCGGAAGAAGCTGCCGCCGCAGACGCTGGCAATCGAGGCCGTCCGCGGAGTGGGTTATCGCCTGGTCTTGCCGTGACGAGACGGATCGCACTGGCGATGGGCGTGCTGTCTGCCGTGTTGGTGGTGGCGCTCTCGATTCCGCTGGTGCTCTTCTTCCGGTCCTCGGAGACCGCCAACCTGCGCCTCGGAATGGAGCGAGATGCGCTGGTGCTCGCCACCGACATGTCTGCCTTACCGACCGCCGACTGGCCCGCCCGACTCGAGGCCTACCAACAGGAGACCGGGGCTCGGCTGACTGTCGTGAACGGTGCCTCAAGAGTGGTGTTCGACACGGAGGGCGCCAAACCCGGGTCCAACTTCTCCCGGCCGGAGATGGTGCGCGCAATCGCCGGTCAGATCGCGGCCGGGACCCGGGCATCCGCGACCCTCGGTCAGCAACTGAACTTCGTCGCCGTTCCCATCCAGCATGGCGAGGAGACAATCGGAGCCCTGAGGTTGTCGATGCCGGCCAGCCTGGTCGAGTCCAAGGTGAGGCAACTGGAGCTCGGCCTGGTTGCGGCATTGGTACTGGTGTTGTTGCTCGCGGTGGTGGCCGCCTGGGTCGTCGCCCGAGTGCTCAGCCGACCGCTGCGGAGGCTTGCCGACGGAGCTCGTCGGGTGGGCGCTGACCCCTCGTCCAGGGTGGGCGATGTCGCCGGCACTCCTGAGGTGCAGGACATTGCAGACGCGTTGGACGAGACGGCCTCCCGGCTGCAGGGGTCCATCGAGCGCTCCCAGGCCGTCGCCGAAGAGGCGTCTCACCACTTGCGGACACCGCTTGCTGCCATGCGGCTGCGAATCGAGGCCGTCGCGGACGAGACCGAGGGGCAGTCCCGGACCGATGCCGAGGCCGCGCTGACGGAAGTGGACAGGTTGACCCGCAGAGTGGACCAAGTGCTGGCGATTGCGACCACCGAGGCCGGCGCGGTCCCGGTGATCGCCGACCTCGGACTCGTCGTCGACCGCGATATGGCCGGCTGGCAGACGGTGGCATCGCAGCGGGGATTCGAACTCCTCTGCACCTATGAGGCAGCACTGGTGACCGAAAGTCCAGGATCGGTGGAACGTACCGTGGACGAACTGCTCGGGAACGCATTCAACTACGCCCAATCCCGGGTGATCCTTGAGGTGCTGTCCGATGCCGGATTCGGAGTGCTGCGGGTGAGCGACGACGGACCGGGCATACCCGAAGACGAACGGGACCTTGTATTCGAGCGATTTGCACGCGGCTCCACCGCCCAGCCGGGCGGGACCGGACTCGGTCTGGCGATGGTTCGCGAGGCCGTTCGAGCGGTTGGGGGTGATGCCACGATCCGATCCTCTGAAACCGGAACAACCGTCGAAGTTCGATGGCCATTGGCACCGCCGAGCAATTGACGCCGGGGAGGCTCCCCGGGCTCCGCTGGTACCCTCGGACCCCATGAAGCGTTTCGTGATGCCGGTGCTGGCCGCCACAGTCGCCGTGCTGGGGGTATCCGCGCAGACCGCCGCCGCGTCACCCGGCAGCTACCCGACACCCATCGCCAAGACCACGTCGGCGGCCACACCGACGGCCGCTGCCGCCACAGCAGGGGTACGACCAGCAACTGTCAGCTACCCCCCATTGCGATTGGAAATCGGTCGCACCCCAGAGGGGCGACAGATTCGGGCCGTACGTCAGGGCGACCCGAAGGCCACCAGAGTGCTGGTGGTGCTGGGCCAGATGCACGGAAACGAAAAGCAGGCACCGCTAGTCGTGTCGGCCGTGCGGCGGCTGGTCACAAGACCAGGCACCGCGGTCTGGACGATCATGACGATGAACCCGGATGGAGCCGCGCGGGGTCGGCGGTATAACGCCGCCTGGGTCGACCTGAATCGGGACTTTCCGACCTCCGGTCGCTACCTCGGAGGCCTGTCGGGAGCTTGGGCTTGGACCCAGCCAGAGACCAGGTCCGTGGCCGGATTCTTGACCAGGCTGCGACCCGATGCCGTCGTCTCCTTCCACCAGCCCTTCAACCTGGTCGACGGCGACAACCCGAAGAACGTCGGGTGGGCCGTGAAGCTGGCTGCCTGGACTGGCGTACCGGCCGGAATCGCGAGCTGTGGCGGGGCCTGCTACGGCACCCTGACGGGCTGGTTCAATCGCACGATGCCGGGCTGGGCGATGACCTTCGAGCTGTCGAGCGCACCGACGCAGGCGCACATTGATCAGGTCGCGTGGGTGCTCGTCAACAGGTTGGCGCCCGCTATCCGGGACTTCCGCTAGTCACCTTTCCACCCGGCCGGACGGTGCCCAGTCCGGGCGCGAGCATCCACACCGTCCCGATCGCGGACCAGGTTGCGGCGGCCAGCAGCGCAGCCAACACAAGCAACTGGATCTGCGCTGCCTGAGCGGGGCTGGCGCCCCCGAGTAGCATCCCGACGAAGGCGCCCGGCAGTACGACCAGGCCCGCACTTCGGGTCTGATCGAGCGACGGGATCAGCGATCTCTCCACGGCCCGTCGGCCCAGCCAGGAAACGGCCTGCCGACTTGTCGCCCCCAACGCCAGGTAGCCCTCGACCACGTCCCATCGGTCGCTGGCGTCTTCCCGGAACCTGGTGCCGGACAGTGACGCCGCCGTCATTGCGCCGCCAATCACTTGAGCGGTGAAAGGCAACAGCGACTGTGCTGCAAGTGGCAATGCTCCCGAGGCCACGACGGGCGCCACCGCCAACCCGGTGGCTACCGCGATCGGGGCCAACACCCGGAGAAAGGACCGGCGCCCGCAGCCGATCCGTCGGACCGAGGTCGCAGTGGCGGCCAGCAGCATGATCGCCAGATACAAGAAGGTGCCCGCAGGATTCCGAAAGATCCAGGCGATCACCAGTGCCACCAGCACCAGTTGCAACAGACTCCGCAGCACGGCCCCGGCGTAGTCCGCTCGCTGCCGGACACCACTGAGCTGCATCCCCAGCAACGTGATCGCCGCCAACGCAACGATCGCCACCGCCGTCTGGCCAACGGATCCGTAATTCACGCCCTCAGCATGCCCGAGCGGAACTGAACAGGGGTGGCCCGGCGAACAATGCGCCGGACCACCCCTGGCGAGCGGAGGCGGAGGGATTTGAACCCTCGATGGGGCTTTGAACCCCAAACCCGCTTAGCAGGCGG
>JAUPKM010000371.1 GCA_030837445.1 Actinomycetota bacterium | reverse complement strand
GTGCGCACTTCAAGATCATCCAGTCCGGGCTCATCAGTCCTCGTCTGCACTACTACGACGCGACCGCCGTCGACGGCACCGTCTACGTCGGCTACCTCGGACCCCACCTGCCCACGCCGCACACGAACTGAATGACGCCAAGGAGGATGAGAGGGAATCCGACGTTGAGAACCTCACGATGCAGGCCTATCGCCGGGCCGAGCAGAAAGCCAAGGAGCGCCGGAGCCTCTACAAGACGCTCGCCGTCTGCGCGGCCGTGATCGTTGCGTCGAAGGCGGTCGGAAACGTGATCGCCCCCAAGAGTCGCGAGCCGTACCGAAGCACTTTCTGACCAGTCGGAGTCAAACGGCGGGATTTCCAACGCCTTCAGGTACCTGGCGACCCGCCCGGTCGGTTCGCGGACGACCCGGTAACGGCATTGCGGTCCAGCAGATGCCTCACCGATCGACCGGCGCCGCCGGGGAGTCGTGCGGGTCTTCTCCCCAATCGTCATGGATCGGATCGGCGGCGAACTCCCGATGTAGATCGGTCACGGTGGGACCGCGGCGGATCGGGGTCACGGTGTGAAGTGAGGCCTCCAGTGCCGTGGCGGTGCGGTCGTCGAACGCCACCAGGAACACCTCCGTCACCCGGTGACGGGGTAAGGCCTCAACCAAGGTTTCCAGGGCTATGTCGCAGGCGGGCTGAAGGGGAAAGCCGTAGATACCTGTGCTGATCGAGGGGATAGCCACGGTGGCCGCGGCGACGGTGTCGGCCTGTTCCAGGATCGCGCGGTAGCACGACGCGAGCGCCTCCTCCTCGCCTGCATGACCGCCGGCCCAGCGTGGACCCACGGCATGGATCACGTGCCGGGCGGGCAGGTCGAAACCGTCGGTGGTGACCGCGCCTCCAGTCGGGCAGCCACCGATGGCGGCGCACGCGTGCGCCAATTGCGGGCCGGCTGCGCGGTGGATGGCGCCGCAGACGCCGCCGCCGGGCCGCAGCCTGGAGTTGGCCGCGTTCACGATCGCGTCGACGTCGAGCGTGGTGATGTCCGCCCGGACAACGGTGAGCGCGTTCATCGGATCAGTTGCGGTAGTGCCCGAACGGACACGACCGGGTCCGGCACAACAGGCAGATCCGGTGCACGACCTGCTCGCCGTACAGAGTGGTGCACTCGACCGTCGTCTGGAACGGGACCTTCCCGCAGAACTCGCACATCGCGTTCCCTTCGCCTCTGGGCCTGCTGCTGGCCGCTGATGGATTCCAGTATCGCCCCGACCCCCGACAGTCCGACAGTCCGACCGATCGAGGACCGCAGCGCCGTCGGTCGGAGCCGGTGTCGCGTGTCGGCTCAGCGGAATCCCTGGGCCGCCCAGCAACCCGTCGTCTCCAACTGGTTCGGGAAAAGTGTTGTAATAGTGGCCACTGGACGCTCTTACAGGTGTGAAGACCACGCTCGCCACTCGCAGTTGGTCGGTCGAACCTGAGCCGCCGGCCGGTCCAGGCCTGCGCCGAGCGGGCATCGGGCGGGTCGACGGAGAACGGGAGGCGTGGTGGACGACGCAGCGATCGTCGCCCGGCTCGTCGCCGGCGACGTGTCGGCCCTGGAGCACATGTACGACGAGTATTCGGCACGGCTGTATACCTATGCCCGGTCGTTGGTGCCACACGCGGCCGAGGATGCGCTGGCAGACACGTTCCTGCTCGCCAACGCGCGGATCAGTCAACTCCGCGACCCGTCCAAGTTGCGCCCGTGGCTCTACGCCATCTGCCGGAACGAATGCCTGCGCGAACTTCGACGGGACAACAAGCACACCGAACTCGACGCGGTCACCATGAACGAGCTGCGGACGGAACCCGAGCAGGAGGACTCCGACGCGGGCTCCTGGATCTCAGCCGCCTACGCCGGTATGAACACCTCGGCGGTGGAGACGCTGACCCTCGCCCTTAGACATGATCTGAAGTCCGGGGAGATCGCTCTCGTCCTGAACCTCAGCCCGAGCGAGGCCGGCACCCGGTTGTCCCGGGCGAGGAAGGGGCTCGAAGAGTCGCTGCAGGCCTTGGTGCTGTACCGAACAGGCACCGAGAGTTGCGAGGATCTCCGAGCGATCTGTCGCGACCTCGAGTTCGACGTATTGCTTCGCAAACGAATCAGCAATCACGCCCGGTCGTGCGGCACCTGCGGTGAGAAGCGCAGGAAGGCGGCGGCCTTGATCCTCGCAGGTCCGGCTTGGGCGCTGGTCTCTGCTCCGGCGTCGGTGAAGGACAGCATCTTCGCGACCGTCGGCGGGGGCGCCTCATTGGCAGCTCCGGCCCTAGCTCGGATGGCGGAACTCGATCGAACCGAGCCCCCCTTCTCCTCGGAGGGTTGGCCGTATCCCGACTCGGACGGTCACAACTCGGTGGTTTTCCTGGCAGCGATGCTCGGTGCGCTCGTCGCTGTGGTGGCGACTGTTGCCGGGGCGCTGTTACTGCTGCCGGAGCAGGCCGACAACACCGGCGGACCGGTCGTGTGGCCCACCGTGTCGCCGGTGCCCACGGTTCTGTCGGCTCCGAGTGGGGCGGCCAAACCAGCACCGAAGGCGAGCACGCCACCGCCCGCGCTCCCAACAGCGACCGCCACGGCAACCGCCCCGGCCCCCGAGTCGGACGTACCCGCGGAGCCTGCCGCGGAAGAGGAGTTCTTCGCGCCGGAACCGGAGCCACCGGCCGTGTTCGAGCCTCCCCTCGTGGAGCCGGAACCCCCGGTACCACCGGCGCCGGTTCCGGTCCCGCCGACCAGTGCGCCGGTGCCTCCACCGACGATCGCGCCGCCGCCCGACCCGATCCCGCAATAGCGCGATCGGGCCGTCAGAGGGGAAGTCGGTGCCGGCGCGAGGGCCGTCGGGGTCCGCCGAAAAGAACTTTTCGAAGTTGTGTGAGAAAAGTGTCGAAGTCGCAGGGGCCGGATTCTCTTACCTGTGAGAGGCCGCAGACGGTGGCCTGACACTCGGAAGGCAACATCGTGAAGATCACCCGGCTCGCAACCCTCGCCCTGGCACCAGTCGTCGCAGGGAGCATCCTCACCGGCGCTGGAACCGCACAGGCCCAATCGGTCTACGACCCCACCCCGTCGGACATCACGACCCCCAGCCCGGTCGACAGCGGGCATTTCGTCGCCGACGCAAAGATCGTCACCGGTGACACCCGTAGCCACCTGGCCTTCCGGGCCAGCAAGAAGACGGTGTTGATGGCGCACTCGACGTCGGCCCCGAAGAAGGTGCACGGCCGCTGGAGCATGGGCGCGGCACAGCCGGTGGTGCTGCAGGGCACCGCGGGGGCACCCGGCGGGGTGACCATTGATCCAAGTATCGGGAACTACTCCTTTGATCAGTGGCTGATGGGACTCACCCCGGGAACCCGGTACTACCTGCTGGTCACTGTCCCGACCTCGCCGACCAGTCTGCCTGTGCAGAAGCTGTTGACGTACGACACGACGTTGCTGGCCAACGGCAAGACGGACAAGACCGACGTGTGGGCGAAGCATCACTTCGTCTCCAACCGCAAGCAGGTGCAGTTCCGCTGGGGCACGACCGACGTCGCCGCGCAGACCAACCCCGCCCAGACCCTCACCGGCAAGCGGATCTCTGCGAACGGCAGCCCGGCCAAATACGAGTTCAGTCGCGAACTCACCGGGCTGAAGCCCGCGACCAAGTACTACACGCGACTCGACACAGCCGCCAGCAGCAGCGAACTCGCGGACAACCAGGGCGGCAACTTCTACACCAAGACCAGGCACGTCACCGCCACCGTCAAGTCCATCCACGTGATCGATGATGCTGACGGCTTCGGTCGCGGCGCGGGAGACCTAAGCTTCTACCTGCGGATCAACAAGACGCTGGACCCGAGTGAGCAGACCCAGTGGAGCGGCAAGAGCGACACCATGTCGATCAAGAGCGGGCACACAGCCACCAAGTTCGGCCGCAATCTCTACCAGGGCAAGGACAACCCCGCCAGCAAGCTGTTGCTGCTCGTGCAAGGAGTCGAGGACGACACCCTGCCGACGACCAAGAAGGCCTGCCATCTCGATGACTACTTCGGTCACACCTCCCACGCCCAGCAGGCCAGCAAGGCGATGTGCTACGACGCCTCGTTCGCTGAGGGAATCGTGAACCTGCCCACCGGGCGGTACACCGGCACCCATACCCAGATTGCGCACCTGCAGGTCTACCGCTCGCCGGCGTTGCGATTCACCGCTGAGGTTGTCGTCGAGACCAGCTACAGCTGACCGACCGGTGGCCGCACTCCTGCCGACGGCAGTGAGTTGGCCGCCAGCACCGATCCGGACGAACCGCGACTGTGGTTCGTCCGGATCGCTGTCTGTCCAGGCGTCGACTTAGTCGCCGACAGCGCCGGGCGCTCCGGCGTTCGCAGGTGCCTCGGCGTTGGCTGATGCGTCGATGCGACCGGCGAGGAGCCCGGCGATACCCAGACCCGCGGCCACAACAACGACCAGCAGGTAGGACCAGCGAGGTCCTCCCCAGCTGAACTGCGGCCAATAGCGAGCGAGCACGATGACCAGCAGGACCGCGCCGACGAGCGAGGCAACGGCTGGCGGACGGATTCGGGCGGCGTCATTCTCCATCATCATCGTGAGGTAGACGACGCCCGCGGCGAGTAGCCAGGATCCGATCGCGCGCGCCGTCAACGGCGTCAATGGCGTGGCCGAGTAGTTGGCCACGAACGCGGGGACGATCAGCATTGACACTCCGAGGATCACCGAGGTGGAACCACAGATGCCAAGCGCAGCTCGGTAGAAAGTGGACAGTGGTGAGGTGCGCGCCGGATCAGTTCCGTTCGCCCGCAGCTGCATCACCAGCGCGGCGGTCACCAGGATCGGATAGCAGATATAGAGGACCAGCCAGACCCACGCGGAGAACCTGCCCATGCCTGAACCGGCGAGGTGGAACCTGTCCAGGTGAACGAGGATCGTGATCAGCGTCGCCCAGAGGAAGAACGTCACACCGTAGATGCCGGCTCGGGCGTACACCCACTCCCGATGGCGCCAGCTGAGAAACGCCAACAGCGCCGCGGTCCAGTAGAACGCGCCGATAGTTGCGGCGGTCGATCCTGCCGAGATCGTCCACGAGAAGTAGTCGGCGGTGTTGTCACCGAGTACGAAGAGTTGAATGCCAGCAAGAAGGGTCAGAAGTGCACCGGCGATGAGCACGAATCGCGTCAAGGGCAGCGTCAACCGGAGCGTGTCAGTCACACCGTCGACGGTATCGGCCCGGGCTGCATCCCTGACGGGCACACTGTGCGGATGACATATGTGTTCACCGCCGAACTATGGATCTGGGATGCCCGCAAAACCGACTCCTGGACATTCGCGACCGTGCCGCTGGAACATAGCGATGACCTGCGCGACCGGATCGGACCGCGCGGTGGGTTCGGATCGATCCCGGTGGAAGTCGCAATCGGTGGAACCACCTGGCGCACCTCGGTCTTCCCAGACAAGGAGTCGGGCTGCTTCGTGCTACCTCTCAAGGCTGCCGTTCGCAAGGAGGAGGCAATCTCGGCTGGCGATGCCGTCGAGATCTCCTTGAGGCCGGTCTAGCGCCTGGGCCTCCCTGCAGCGTCGGCGTGATCTCGTCGGCCGTGTCAGAACGTGAACGCCAGGAAGTGGTACTGCCTGCCGTCCGCTTCGAACAGGGTCAGCGGTTGGGCGCCAAGCTTCGTGGTCGTGGTGTGCAAGGACCGCGGGTTGTCGGCCGCGACGAACAGCACGCCGACGTCGAAGCGCTCCCGGTACGCCTCTCGGGTGACCGCGTTGAACGCCGAATAGAGGCCGTGCCCGCGCGCGGAACGGTCGACCAAGACCGGCCCGCGGAACGCGAACCGTTGCTGCGCGATCGGTCGCCCGTTGTACTGCAGCGTGTTGGCGAGTTCCAGCATTGCCCGGATGATCGGTGACGGGTCGACTTCTGGTGGGTTCGGCGGGGTGGTGATGACGATAAACCCCTGGACTGCGCCGTCATCCGAGATAGCGACGTGCACCCCCGTCGAGTCCACGGCCCGGGTGAACCACTCCACTGGATGTAACGTCGAGATGAAGCCGCCGGCCCGCTCGGATTCGTCGAGATTGCCCAGGTAGTTGCGTGCTTCCAGCCCCATGATGGCGGGGATGTCCTGCCGAGTCGCCAACCTGATATCCATGTTGGTCGTCAATCTAGTTCAGACGCACCGGACGGGACAGGTCCGGCGCCGTTGACGATATGGCACTGTGGTGAGCTGATGGGCGGACCAGTCCGAGCGGCCGTCGACCGCCGCACGCGAGCGACTGCTCAGCTCGATCGACCAAGGAGTCTGGGGGTGACCGGTGCGCATCTTCGGGTGGTCCATTGCCGTCACCGTAGTCGTATTGGCGGCGGCCTGGTGGTGGGGCGGACCTGAGGTCGCGGCGGTGGTCGCGATTCTTGGGGTACTTGAGGTCTCGCTGTCGTTTGACAACGCTGTGGTGAACGCGACGGTACTCAAGCGCATGAGTCACCTCTGGCAGCGACTGTTCCTGACGGTCGGAATCGTCATCGCAGTGTTCGGGATGCGGCTGTTGTTCCCGGTGCTGTTGGTCGCGATTACCGCCCAGCTGAGCCCGGTTGAGGCCTTGCAGTTGGCGATCGAGAATCCCGCGGCATATTCGCAGGAGTTGGCAGAGGCGCGGCCGGCGATCGCTTCGTTCGGCGGCATCTTCCTGTTGATGATCTTCCTGGACTTCCTGTTGCAGGATCGGGAGCACAAGTGGATCACCTGGGTGGAGCGGCCGCTGTCGCGGTTGGGTGGGATGGAGTCGCTGTCGGTGGCCATCTCGCTCGCGGTATTGCTGGGCACGGCGGCGTACATCGCGGTGCCGGAGGACTCCCAGACCGTTCTGATCGCAGGGTGCGCAGGGCTGCTGACGTATCTCTTGGTCAATGGTCTGGCGGGCTTCTTCGAGTTGGAGGCTGATCCGACCGATGAGGAGGTCGCCGGCATCTCCGGGCCGGGCAGGGAGGCCGCGGGTGCGGTGGCCGCCACCGGCAAGGCGGCGTTCTTCCTCTTCATGTACCTGGAACTGCTGGACGCGTCCTTCAGCTTCGACGGCGTGGTCGGTGCGTTCGCGATCACGTCGGACATCTTCGTGATCGCGGCAGGGCTGGGGATCGGGGCGTTCTATGTCCGGTCGATGACGATCTTCCTGGTTGAGCGGGGGACATTGTCGAGGTTCGTCTTCCTCGAGCATGGGGCGCACTACGCGATCGGGGCGCTCGCGGCGCTGCTCCTGATCTCGATCGCGCATGAGGTACCCGAGTTGGTGTCGGGGCTCATCGGTGTCGGTTTCATTGCGGTGGCGCTGCTGTCGTCGGTACTTCGCAACCGTCGACTGGCGGCTCGCGAGGAAGCGTCTCCCGCGGTGTCCGTGGAAGGCCCTGAAACGGGCACCTCGGGCCGACGCGAAGACCCCCGCTAGTGCATGCCATCCAGGTTCAGGGTCAGTCGTGAGCCGTCGACGACCTTGCTCAGCGCCCAGCCGGTCAACGTCGAAGTGTCGACCTTGGCGTACGCGCCGCCGCTGAGGTCGAAGGTGCCGTCTTCGCGGACAACTCCGAGAGTGGTCACTGAGCTTGCGCGGT
>JAUPKM010000370.1 GCA_030837445.1 Actinomycetota bacterium | reverse complement strand
GCCACCAGCACGTACACGGTCAGCCGGGCCGTGCAGGAGGTGAACGGCACCAACAGGGCGGTCAGCAGTCGGTGTCGAGCGTTGGGCAGAACCCGAGTGGCGCTGATCGCGGGAACGTTGCAGCCAAAGCCCACCACCAGCGGCAGGAAGGCGCGGCCGGGCAGCCCGATTGCGCGCATCAGCCGGTCTGTCACGACCGCGGCGCGCGCCATGTAGCCGGAATCCTCCAGCAGCGACAACAGCAGGAACATCAGCGCCATCAGCGGCACGAAGGTCAGCAGCATGCCTACTCCGGCGATGAGGCCGTCGATGACGAGACTCTCGACCCAGGTCCCTCCCAGGCCCACGAGATCGAGCAGCGCGGCTGCTGCGGCCGACACGGGTCCGTCGAAGAACGAGCCCAGGGCCGCCTGAACTGGGGCCGCAATTCGAGTCGTCAACTGGAAGACGACAAACATGATGGCCAGGAACGTCAGAGGACCGATGATCGGGGATGTGACCACTCGGTCGATCCGATCCGACCAGGATTGCCGGGCCTGCGCAGTGTGGGTCACTGCCCCCTCGACCGCGCTGTCGATCCAGCCGAATCGCTGATCCGCCAGCTCCAACGCAGCTGTGCCCACCGGGACCGGAAGCGGACTGGGCGATGGTGCCGTCGTCGCGGTCTCGACGGCCGCACGCAGTTCCGCAAGCCCGCTGCGCTGTCGCGGGTCCAGCGGGACCACCTTCAGGCCGAGCGCGGAACCCAGTGCCGCCGGATCGACAGCAACCCCACGTCGGGCCGCGACGTCGATCATGGTCAGCGCGACCACCACTCGCTGCGCTGTCTCCCGCAGCTGCGCCACCAGGTAGAGCCCGCGTACCAACTGAGCAGCGGAGACGACCACTATCACCACGTCCGGGCGCTCCGACGGCTCCTGCTCGACCAGTAGGTCGCGGGTGAGGGCCTCGTCCGGCGAAACCGGGTCCAGGCTGTAGGCGCCCGGCAGATCGAGGACCAACGCCGGTTCATCGTTGAGCACCCACCGTCCCCGGCCCACCGCCACAGTCGTTCCCGGCCAGTTGCCGACGTCCCGCCGCATACCCGTGAGGGCGTTGAACAGCGTGGATTTGCCCATGTTCGGGCTGCCCACAAGTGCCACCACGGTAGCGTCAGCAGCCACGTCAACCGAGGACTTCTCGCTGTGGCAGG
Source organism: Actinomycetota bacterium (assembly GCA_030837445.1). Taxonomy (GTDB): domain Bacteria; phylum Actinomycetota; class Actinomycetes; order S36-B12; family UBA10799; genus JACJWR01. The sequence continues at coordinate 4,660 of JAUPKM010000370.1, read as the reverse complement.
AGACGGCCGAAGCGGTTGGACGGCTCGTCATGGCTGCCGATTCGGGGCGGCGGGGGTGAGGTGCTCGATCTCGATCCGGCGGGCCGTCGGGCGATCCACCGCGATCCGGCCGTCGCCCAGGCCGAGGATTCGGCCGCCACCCGATGTCCGCTGGATGACGATGACGTGTTCGCCTGGGCGAATCCCGAGCTCGGCCAATCGCAGCCGGGCATCGTCTGGGCCGGAGGTGGCAAGGATTCTCAGTGAAGCGCCGACGGGAGCCTCATCGAGATCCATGGGGTAAGCCTAGCATCGTAGTTAGGGTTACCTAACTTTGGATCGGTCCAGCTTCAGCCGTCGTAGATCGTGACCTCGGCTGCCTTGACGGCGAAGTATGCGGCCGCACCCACTGACAGGTCGAGTTCGGTGGCCGCTGCCGCGGTGATGTCCGCGCTGAGATCGCCCATCCGCACCCGGATGAGATGAGCCAGAGGCTCCAGGGCGGTGATGGCGCCAGTGAACGTGTTGCGGGGGCTCCCGGTGGGGCGGGAGCGATGGACTGAGACTGCGCTCGGCCTAAAGACCGCGATCGCGGGCGCCCCGAGGGTCAGGTTCCCCTCGGGCAGTCCGGTGACGGTCCCACCGTCCGCGAGCCGCACTTCCTGGCCTTCGCCACAGCTGCCGGTCAACATGTTGAAACCGCAGATATTCGCTGCGAAGGCGCTGCGAGGTTTGCGCATCACTGACGCTGTCGGGCCTACTTCGACGATTTCGCCGTGGTCGATTACGGCGATTCGGTCGGCGAGCAGAACCGCGTCCAGGATCTCGTGGGTGACCACGATGGCGGTGCGTTTCGCCAGCGCGCGTCGCAACGTTTGTCGCAAGGTTGCGGCGACTCCCACGTCCAGGGCGGCTAGCGGTTCATCGAGCAGGAGTAGGTCCGGGTTCGCGGCCAGCGCCCGGGCGAGCGCCACTCGCTGCGCTTCACCACCGGACAGCTGCTCGGGTCGGCGCGCTGCGAGATCTGATGCGTCGACTTCCGCCAGCCAATGCCGGGCGGAGGACTGGGCCTCTCGACGGGACTGCCCCAGGCAGCGCGGGCCAAACGCGACATTCTCCGTGACCGTCAGGTGAGGGAACAGCAGCGGTTCCTGGGCCAACAACGCAATGCCGCGTCGGTGGGCCGGCACCCAGCTCGCCGCTTTACCCGGGTCGGCATCGAATAGGACCCTGCCATTCAGCAGGGCGATGCCAGCATCGGGACGCAACAGCCCTGCCACGATGGCGAGCACGCTGCTCTTTCCGGCCCCGTTGGGACCCAACAGGGCCAGCGTCTCGCCGGTGGGGACGTCCAATTCCAGGTCCAACTGGCGGTGCGCAACTCTAGACCGCAATTGCAGACTCATCTGATTGTCGCCGTCCGACGACCGAAGCCGATGACCAATGCGGCAACAACAACCAGCAGCAGGGAGAGCGCCACAGCAGCATCGGGATCGGCTTCCCGCTGCAGGTAGATCTCCAGTGGAAGGGTGCGCGTTGTCCCCTGCAGACTGCCGGCGAACGTGATGGTCGCGCCGAATTCGCCAAGCGCCCTCGCGAAGGAAAGCACCGCGCCGGACACGAGAGCGGGCAGCACCATTGGCAGGGTGACCCGCCGCAGCGTGGTCGTGGGGGAGGCGCCCAACGTGGCGGCCACCGACTCATATCGGTGTCCGAGGGTGGTCAGTGCACCTTCGAGGCTGATCACCAGGAACGGGATGGCCACGAAGGTCTGGGCAATCACCACTGCGGCAGTGGAGAAGGCGATCTGGACGCCCATTACCTCCAGCGTGTGACCGAGTAACCCGCGCCGGCCGAATGTGTAGAGCAGCGCGATACCCGCCACCACCGGGGGCAGGACGAGTGGCAACAGCACCATCGATCGGAGCACGTTTCGGCCCCGGAACTGCGCACGAGCCAGCACCAGCGCCATCGGAACTCCGAACAGAATGCAGAGCACCGTTGCCAGCGCGGACGTCCGCAGGCTGAGCCACAGTGCCGTCATCGACGCCGGGGAGGTGATCAGAGCAGGCAACTGGCGCCAGTCCGTGCGCGTGAGCATCGCCGCCAGCGGCAACAGGATGAACAGCGCCCCGACCACGGCGGGCACGAATAGCCAGCGCGGAAGGTCGAGCCGGTGGGAGAATTTGGGCGTCACCTCAGGGTGCCCCGAAACCGGCGTCGAGGAGGATCTGCTGCCCGCGCCGGCTGAGGACAAGCTGCCGGAATTCCTCAGCGAGGCCGGGTGACGGGCCACCGGTGAGGGTCGCAAGCTGATTGCGGTTCACCACGTTGACGCTGCTGGGAATGCCCACGTTCGCCAGCTGGCCACCTGCCCGGTGGATGTCGCTGAGATAGACCACGCCGGCGTCGGCGTCACCTGCGGTGACCTTGTTCAGCACATCTGTCACCGAGGATTCCTCGCTTACGGGTTGCAACAAGGTGCCGGTGTTGCGCGCCACCTGCGCACTCGCGGCTCCACACGGGACGGTCGGCAGGCAGACGACCAGCCGGACGCCCGGTCGCGCCAAATCTGCGAAACTGCCGATGCTGGCGGGGTTGGTCGGTGGCACCGCAATCGTCATGGAGTTCGTCGCGAAGGTGACGGGCGGACCGGCCACCAGATTTGCTGCGACGGCATCGTTCATGGTCGAGGTGTCCGCTGCTGCGAAGGCGTCGGCGGCGGCCCCCTGATCGAGCTGGGAGACCAGGTCGGCCGAGCCGGCGAAGTTGAACACAACTCTGCTGCCCGGGTGCTGGGTTTCGAAGAGCTGGCCGATAGCGGTGAACGGAGCGGTCAACGACGCTGCCGCGAACACCGTCAGCGATTCGTTCTGCGCACCCGGCCCTTGCTCGCCCTGGGCAGGTGCAGCCGAGCAGCCTGCGCACAGAACCGCGAGCCCGACACAGAACACCAGCAGGCCCGACCGCGGTCCGATCCGGCGGGACCGCATCATCGGACGCTCTGTGTTGTCTCAACGATGACGTTCGTGGACTTGATCACCGCCACCGCGACCGACCCGAGCTCCAACCCAAGATCGCGGACAGCCTCCGCGCTCATCAGGGAGACGACTCGGAATGGACCGCACTGCAGCTCCACCTGCGCCATCACCGCGTCAGTCTGGATACTGGTGACGATCCCGGCAAACCGGTTGCGGGCGGAGCTGCTGCCGCCCCCCGGAGCTATCGCGGTGGCGGCCCTACTCCGGGCGTAGAGTGCGAGCTCATAGCCGTCGACCGTCTTCCGACCAGCTCCGTCGACCGTTTCGGTTAGAGTCCCCAGCTCGATCAGTCGCCGCACGGTGTCGTCACTGACGGCCAGGAACTCCGCTGCTTCTCGAATGCGCAGTTGAGGCATAAGTGACAGGTTAGCACCGCACATTCGGTGACTTGAGCATCGAGAAGTTGCAGTTGCGTGTGCGCTCAATTGACCCCGAGTGCTACTCGACTGGGCCGTGGCCCTTTAGATGGGGACCGATCGGCTCCAGTACGTCGAGTTCTTCTTCGGAGGGAATCTCGGCGGCGACATCGTCGGCGTTCACCGTGTGGCGCATGGCCCAGACGACCCAGGCGCCGAAGCCGACCACCACGATGCCGACGCCGAGCCAGGAGAGGGCGGTGGGCAGTTGCGTCAACCAGTACATTCCGAAGGCGATACCGGCGGCGGCCGGAACTGTGAGCACCCAGGCCAGCACCATCTCGCCGACGACCTTCCAGTTGGCACCCTTGCCGGAGGCGACACCCGCGCCCACCACTGAGCTAGCGGCCGCGTGGGTCGTGGAGATGGGCGCACCCAGCGAGGTGGCACCGAAGATAGCCACACTGGCGCCGATATTGGCGGCCGCACCAGAGTTCGCATGCAGCGTGGTGATCTTCAGACCCATGGTCTCGATGATCTTCCAGCCGCCCCACAGGGTGCCGAGGGCGATCGATGTATAGGCGGCCAGGGCGACCCATTCGGGTACGCCGATCGACCCGCCCTTCTCGGCAGTGGTGTAGCCCGCGCCGAGCAGCAGGGCGGCGATTACGCCCATCGTCTTCTGGGCATCGTTGGCTCCATGGCCGAAGGAAAGTGCTCCCGCGGCGACTACTTGCAGCCCCTTGAAGACGGGGTGGTTGTCGTGCATCTTGAATAGCCGCTGTATCCCGAATATCAGGTACATGGCTACGAACGCGATGGCGATCGCGACCGCGGGAGAGGCCACGATGCCAATGGCAGCCTTCTGCACGCTGGACCAGGAGATGGCGGCAAATCCGCCAGCGGCGAGACCTGCCCCGACCAGACCCCCGACGATGGCGTGACTGGAGGAGGACGGCATCCCCAGGTGCCACGTGATGAAGTTCCAGGCCACGGCTGCAAATAGGGCCGCGAAGACCACCGCAACCCCGGCATATTCGGACTTCACGGTTTTCGCAATGGTGCTCGCCACGGCTGTCCCCACCACGAAGTAGGCGAGGAAGTTGAAGAAGGCGGCAAAGGCCGGGGCCCACTTTGCGGGGAGGGCCCGAGTCGCGACCACGGTCGCCACCGAGTTGGCGGCGTCGTGGAAGCCATTGGTGAAGTCGAATATCAAGGCAAGCGCGATCAGTACGACAACGGCGGCAAGAAGGAAATCCACAGCGCTGCCTCCTCCATCTCTCT
>JAUPKM010000369.1 GCA_030837445.1 Actinomycetota bacterium | reverse complement strand
GCCGGGCCAACGGCGTGAACCGCCATTCCTCCTCCCGACCGGTCGGTACCGGGAAGTCGGCCGCTCGCCCCGACGCGAGCCGGGGGGCGTGGTCGGCCGGCGGCACAGCCTCGCTGCCGGGGCGTGCGCCCTCGGCCGCCGACGGCGCCGGGACATTCGGCGTGGTGGTAGTCGACATCAGCCGACTGCTCCTTCCATCTGAAGTTCAATCAGCCGGTTGAGTTCCAGCGCATACTCCATCGGCAACTCCCGGGCGATCGGCTCGACGAACCCGCGCACGATCATCGCCATCGCCTCCTCCTCGGTCATCCCGCGCGACATCAGGTAGAACAGCTGGTCCTCGCTGACCTTGCTGACGGTCGCCTCGTGACCCATCGAGACGTCATCCTCGCGGACGTCCACGTAGGGATAGGTGTCGGACCGGGAGATGTCGTCGACCAGCAGCGCATCACAACGCACTGTGCTCCGGGAGCCATGCGCCCCCTCCTGCACCTGGATCAACCCACGATAGGAAGTGCGGCCACCACCGCGGGCCACGGACTTCGACACGATCGTCGAGGAGGTGTGGGGCGCCGCGTGCACCATCTTGGCGCCGGCATCCTGGTGCTGCCCCTCGCCGGCAAAGGCGATCGACAGCGTCTCCCCCTTGGCATGTTCACCCACCAGCCAGACAGCGGGGTACTTCATAGTCACTTTGGATCCGATATTGCCGTCGATCCACTCCATCGTGGCGCCCTGCTGTGCCATCGCCCGCTTCGTCACCAGGTTGTAGACATTGTTGGACCAGTTCTGGATGGTGGTGTAGCGGCAGCGACCTCCTGGCTTGACGACGATCTCGACCACCGCGGAGTGCAGCGAGTCCGAGGAGTAGATGGGCGCGGTGCAGCCCTCGACGTAGTGGACGTAGGCGTCCTCATCGACGATGATGAGGGTCCGCTCGAACTGACCCATGTTCTCGGTGTTGATCCGGAAGTAGGCCTGCAGCGGGATGTCGACCTTGACGCCCTTGGGCACGTAGATGAAACTGCCGCCGGACCAGACTGCGGTGTTGAGAGCCGCGAACTTATTGTCCCCCGGCGGAATGATCGTGCCGAAGTACTGCTGGAACAGCTCCGGGTGCTCACGCAACCCGGTGTCGGTGTCGAGGAAGATGACGCCGGACTCCTCCAGGTCCTCCCGAATCTTGTGGTAGACCACCTCCGACTCGTATTGCGCCGCCACCCCGGCCACAAGTCGCTGCTTCTCCGCTTCCGGGATCCCAAGCCGGTCATAGGTGTTCTTGATGTCGTCCGGCAGGTCCTCCCAGTTGGCGGCCTGCTTCTCGGTCGAGCGGACGAAGTACTTGATGTTGTCGAAGTCAATCCCCGACAGGTCAGAGCCCCAGGTCGGCATCGGCTTCTTACCGAACAGTCGAAGTGACTTCAGCCGCATGTTGAGCATCCACTCGGGCTCGTTCTTCAGCGCGCTGATGTCACGGACCACCGCCTCGCTGAGACCCCGCTGCGCGGTGGCACCAGCGGCGTCGGGGTCGTGCCAGCCGAATTCATAGGTGCCGAGACCGTCGAGCTCCGGGTGGGCGATGTCGGTCATGCGCGGGTCCTCTCACTGAAGTCGGATGTGCTTGTTTCGGGTGGTGTCGCAGGAATCAGGGTCGTGCAGACCCCGCCACCCGCGGCAATGGTGGCCAGCCGAGTCACGTGCACGCCGAGCAGGCGAGAAAACGCTTCCTGCTCGGCATCGCAGAATTGCGGGAATTCCTCTGCCACGTGCGTGATCGGACAATGGTGTTGACACAGCTGTGTCCCGCGGGCGCCTTCTTCGGTGGTTGCCGCAAAACCTTCGGCGGTCAGGGCCGTGGCCAAGGCGTCAGCCCGCTCTGGCGCCGTACCGGCTCCGTCCACCACGCGCCGGTAGCGCCGTTCCAGACCTGCGGTCCGCTCGAGGGCGAAATCCCGGACGGCCTCGTCACCAGACCGGGTGGCCAGAAAACGCAGCACATCCAGCGCCACGTCGGCATATCCGGCATCGAACGCATCTCGACCGAGAGGGCTGAGCGAGTAGTACCTCGCTGGCCGTCCTCTGCCTCGGGTGCGGTGCGGGCCGAACGGGGCCTCTGTGCTGCAGGTGACGAAACCGCGGTGCACCAGCGAATCCAGATGTCGGCGCACAGCCGTCGGTGTCAGGTAGAGCCGCTTCGCCAGATCTGAAGCGGTGACAGCGCCACTCTCCAACAGGGCCTTGGCCACTCGAGCCGAGGCGCCGGTCATCTCTTGGCCGGCTGTCGCCGGAAACCCCTCCCCAGCACTCAAGTCGTCGAACTCCAAACGCTGAGAATCCGGCGCAGTGGCTGCACCTGCCCGGCCGCTGGCCGCGGAACTCGCGTATTTCATAACACTATTGTTGCCTATTTCCCAGGATCGGCAAACAGCGGGACAGTCCCGGGTCTCCCTGCCACGATGGCTGTGCGCGTCGGCGCGGGTCCGCCGAACGTCGCCACAACCTAGTGCGGGGGTCGGTCGGGGCCGTGCTGGTGCCCGCCGAGCGATGAATCGAAGGGAGGCGAGCCCCGTGCCGGAATCCTCCGCTACCGACGCACCGCCTTCACCGGTGCCTGCCGCGGGTGGCAGCCACCGCCTGCGCCGCCGCCCGCCGTCACCTGAATCCGTCTCTCGACTCGTGAACTTCACCGACGCGGTGGTGGCGATCGCGATCACCTTGCTCATCCTGCCGATCCTCGACATCGAGCCGCCCGAGCCGGGCCAATAGATCTTCGATGTGATGGGTGAACACCGAGGTCAATTCTTCGCGTTCTTCCTTTCGT
>JAUPKM010000368.1 GCA_030837445.1 Actinomycetota bacterium | reverse complement strand
TCATCGAGGGTGTCCAGCACCGCCAGCACCTCGCGAGCGACTGCGGCCTCCCTACGCTGTCGCTCGAGCCGTCGTGCAACCGCCTCTCGCTGTGCTCGCACCCGCCTAGCGGCGCCGTCGAGTTCGATGACCCTTGCGGCGGTCGTCTGCTCACGTTCCTCCGCCGTCCGCAGCGCCAATCGGGTGTCGACCTCAGCCGCCCGGGCGGAATCCAACTCGCGCCGCAAATCCTCTCGACGATCGCCACCGGCGACGTCCGGTTGCGGTTCGGACTCAGCCTCACTCAGCCGCAACCGGAGCTCGCTGAGGTTCCGCTCGTCGTCCGCGGCGGCCTGTTCCGCGGAGTCCCCGGCGGACAGCAACCGGTCGGCCTCGGCCTGAGCGGCTCTGACCGCCGAACCGAGGGTGCCCAACTGCTCGGCGACAGCCGCCAGTCGAGCGTCGGACTCATGTAACCGCTCCAGCGCGGCATCGGCCGCGGACCGGGCCTGCTCCCGTCGCCCTTCGACCGAGGCAAGGTCGAACGCAAGCCGGTCCAGTCGATGACTGACCCGGGCGAGTTCCGCCTCGGCGTCGTCGTGGGCCGATTGCACCTCGAGCAGACTCTGAGCGCGATCCGAACCACCGCTGGCGGCGTCCCGGCCGAGCAGGTCCCCTTCCATGGTGACCGCGATCACGCCGGCCGTTTCGACAAGTTCCCGCGCCGAAGGTAGGTCTGCGACAACGGCCACCCGACGCAGCAGCCGGACCAGGGCCGGCCGAAGTTCGGCTGGGGCTGTCACGACATCGATGGCGTAGACAGCGGTCGGGGGCAGCTCCGGCCAGGACTCCTCGAGGGTGGAGGCTGCGCCAAGCAGCAGATGCGCTCGTCCCTCCTGCTGCCCTCTCAGCCGCGCCAGCACATCTGTCGCGGCATCAACTCCGGACACCGCGACCGCGTCGGCTATCGAACCGAGCGCGGTGGCCACCGCGGTCTCGTAGCCGTGTTCCACTCGCAATAGAGCGGCGACCGACCCCAGCACGCCAGAGACCCCAGCGTCGGCAGCCAGCAGCGAGGCTGCCCCGTCCTTCCGGGACAAAGCCATCCGCAGGGCTTCCACCCGGGCTTCCAGCGCCGTTCGACGGCGAGCCGCGTCTGCTTGGGATTCCCGAAGTGTCAGCAATTCCTGATCCACCTCGTCGACCGCCAACTGTGCCTGCTCGAAGGTCGCATCGAGACCCTGTTCACCGGCGTCGAGGCCGGAAATTCGGTTCTCCAAGGCCTGATATTCCCCGCGCGCGGCCGCCGCACGTCCCAACGCCTCCTGCCGGGCAGCCGCGAGTCGCTCGACTTCGGAGCGTCGCGCCTCCAGCCGGGAAGTCGCCGCCGCCACTCGGCCTGTCAACGTCGCCAACCCTTCGCGCCGATCCGCAGCCGCCCGTTCCTGCGCGGCCAGTCGACGCTCCTCCACCGCGTACGCCTGCTCAGCCTGCGCCCGCGTCTGACCGGCTATCGCCAGTTCCTTCCGGTGTACCTCGACCTGATCTCGCAGTTGGGCGTCTTCCGCCCGGGCCTCGTCGGCCTGGCGCTGCAACGACTCCGGGTCAGGTCCTACCGGCAACCCATCGGCCGCCCCATCTGCGTTTCGGAGCCGCTCCTGGGCCACCGACCGCAATCCCGCGAACCGCTCCCGAACGCTGGCCAGTGCCACATAAGTGTCCTGCGCTCGCGCCTGCAGCGGAGCCTCGGCGGCAACCTCTGCCTCCACCGCGGCCTCACGGGCTCGAGCGGCCGCCAGCGCCGCCTCCACCTCCGCCTGCCGGGCGCGAATCATCGCCTCGTCGGATTCCTCCTTGGCCAACGCCTCCGTCAACGTCGTGACGTCGTCGGCCAGCAGTCGGAGCCGAGCGTCCCGCAGATCCGCCTGGATGATTTGGGCACGACGGGCAAGCTGAGCCTGCCTGCCCAACGGTTTCAGTTGCCGGCGAAGTTCGGTCGTCAGGTCCGTCAGCCGCGTCAGATTTGCCTGCATGGCGTCGAGCTTGCGCAGCGCCTTCTCCTTGCGCTTGCGGTGCTTGAGGACCCCGGCAGCCTCCTCGATGAAGCCGCGACGATCCTCCGGGGAGGCGTGCAGAATGGCGTCGAGCCGGCCCTGGCCGACGATGACATGCATCTCCCGACCGATCCCGGTGTCGCTCAACAGTTCCTGAACGTCCAGTAACCGGCAACCCTCACCATTGATGGCGTAGTCGCTGCCACCGTTGCGGAACATCGTCCGGGTGACTGTGACTTCGGTGTAGTCGATCGGCAGTGCGCCATCACTGTTGTCGATTGTCAACGCGACCTCGGCTCGCCCGAGCGGGGCGCGGCCGGACGTCCCGGCGAAGATGACGTCTTCCATCTTGCCGCCACGCAGCGATTTCGCACCCTGCTCGCCCATCACCCAGGCGATCGCGTCTACCACGTTGGACTTGCCCGAGCCGTTCGGCCCGACAACACAGGTGATCCCCGGTTCGAAGTCCAGGGTGGTCGCCGAGGCGAACGATTTGAACCCACGAAGGGTGAGGGACTTCAAGTACAAGAGTGCTCCCGGCGATAGCGACGCGTGCGGTCAGCGTAGCCGGAACCCACACCACGCCAGCGCAGGGACACTGCGGCGGCTGTGGGCCGGTGTGCTCAGACGCTGGCGGTGGCGGTGGCTCCGCTGACCAACGCCAGTTCTGCGTCCAGGTCGACGTGCCCCGACCTCAGCCGGGTCACCTCCTCCTCCAATTCGCGCACCCGAGCCCGCAACGAAGCGACCTGAGCGGCCAGTTCCGGGGAGGTGGGAGCGATGTAGAGCGCGCGCGACATTCAGAACTCCTTGTGAGGGCGTTACGGTCGGCATCCGCAACCGCGTTGGGCACAATTCTACCCGCGGGTAACCGTGTGTAACCGGCTGCCTCGCCGGAAGTGACGCGGGCCACCTGCTACCGACCAGTGCGACCGACCTTTGGCAGCCCCGCGGGTCGTCGCTGGCATCGCGGGCAGCGGAAGGACGACCGGTTCGCATACGGTTCCCGCACTATCGCCGCACCACACCGTTGACACGGAGACCCGGCCCGACCGTAGGCGTCGAGCGTGTGAGAGAAGTAGCCGCTTTCCCCGTTGACGTTCACATACAGACTGTCGAATGACGTTCCGCCCTGCTGTAGCGCGGCCGCCATCACCTCCCGGGCGTGGCCGAGCAATCCGACCGCGTCGGCCTGGCTCAGTCGATGGCACGGAGTCGCCCAATGCCGTCGGGCCCGCCAGAGCGCCTCGTCTGCGTAGATGTTGCCCACCCCTGCGATCAGATTCTGATCCAGCAGGGCTGTCTTCACCGAACCTGACCGGCGACGCAGTCGTCTGGCGACCTCCGCCGGGTCGAATTCCGGCTCGAACGGGTCAGGCGCAATGCTGGCGACCGCCAACGGCACCCTCCTGTCGGCAGTTCCCGCCACCAACTGCTGTACCGCCAACCAACCAAAGGTCCGCTGGTCGACAAACAGCAGCGGCCGACCGCCGTCGCTGAACTCGACACTGACACGCGTGTGGGTCCCACCTGCGGCTCCCGATGCCGGGACCAATAGCTGCCCGCTCATCCCCAGATGGCCTACCAGCGCCTCCTGCCGGTCCGCCAACTCCAACCACAGGAACTTGCCGCGCCGCCGGGCCGTGCCGAGTCGAGCTCCTGCCAGCCGGTCACAGAAGTCCCCGGGCCCGGCTGGGTGGCGTCGCACCGACCGGTCCCGGTGCACCTGGACTCGTTCTACCCGTCGGCCCGCGACCCACCGCTGCAGACCTGCTCGGACAACCTCCACTTCCGGCAACTCCGGCATCCCGCTACCCCTTAGGCCGACCACTCAGCGCCAGCCAGGCAGCCTCGGCGGCCTGCTGTTCGGCCACCTTCTTCGAACTGCCAGTGCCCACGCCGAGTTGATCCTCCGCGACCAGCACCTCCGCCTGGAACTCCTTGGCGTGGTCCGGACCGCGTGACTCGACGCGGTATTCCGGTACGCCCAGGGCAAGTTCGCTGGTGAGTTCCTGCAGGCTTGTCTTCCAGTCCAGCGCGGCCCCGAGTTGCGCCGATCGGTTCAGCAGCGGGCGGAACAGCCGCAACACCATCTCGGTGGCCAGCTCGAGTCCCGCGCTGAGGTAGGTAGCGCCGATCACTGCCTCCATCGTGTCGGCCAGGATTGAGGGCTTCTCTCGCCCGCCGGTCGCATCCTCGCCCCGGCCGAGCAGCAGCACCCGCCCGATTCCGAGGGCGGAGGCGACCTCGGCAAGTGCCCGGGCATTCACCACGGAGGCGCGCATCTTCGCCAACTCACCCTCGGAGAGTTCCGGGTGGGCGTTGTAGAGGTCCGTTGTCACTGCCAGGCCCAGAACCGAATCGCCCAGGAATTCCAGCCGTTCGTTCGTGGGTACGCCACCTGCCTCGAAGGCGAACGAACGGTGGGTGAGCGCCAACTCCAACAGGTCCGGGTCGATCCGGACACCGAGAGTGTCCTGCAGTCGGTCCAGGTCGCGTTGTCGCCCGGCCGTCATCGGCGACGAGTCCCCGACCGGCCGCTGGCGATGACGGCCAGCTCCACCAGGTCCGCCACCGTGGCGGCGTGCAGCAGACGCTCGTCCACGTCGTCGCCACCCTGGTCCAATTCGAGCCCGCCGTCCTGCGCCAGCACGTCCACAAACGCGATTATTGCGACGCTGTCGGCACCCACGCCTGCCAGCGGAGTGTCATCCCGCAACGTCGTTGGCGCCAGATCCAACACCCGACCGAGCGCGGCAGTCACCAACTCCCTCGCCTGCGACTCGGTCACCGGGGGCCGTCTCGCTCCGGGCCCGGATTCGGAAACCGACACCTCGAGGGTTCTCCCGATCAGACGTCGAGGACCTGGCGCTTGGCGTACGTCCCGCACGCGCCGCAGACTGTGTGGGGAAGTTTCGGGGCGCGGCAGCGATCGCACGCCACCAGCGTCGGCGCTGTCGCCTTCCACTGCGAGCGGCGCGACCGGGTGTTGCTCCGGGACATCTTCCGCTTCGGGACAGCCACGGTGGTTCCTTTCGTTTCGCCCGCTAAAGCGGGTCAGGGATGGATTTCTGAGCCAACGGGAGGCCAATCCAAGGCCACCGCGCACACGATTGGTAAGTAGTATTCCAAACCGGGGCTCAGCGGTCGTCGGCGGATCCCAGATCGAGCGACTTCAACTCCGCCCATCGGCTATCGGGTTGATCGTGACCGTGCTCGGGATCCGCGGCGAGCGACGCACCGCAAATGTCACACAGACCCGGACAGGACTCGGCGCAGACCGGAGCCAGGGGCAGTTCGATCACGATCGTGTCCCGCAGCAGCGGGCCGAGGTCGATGAGTCCGTCGGCGACGACCGGCAGCGGTTCCTCGTCCTCGGACAGCTCCTCCGGCAACTGCGGATCCCACAGGAACAGTTCGGAGAAGTCGATCCGCTGCGACTCCTCCATCGGGGCCAGGCAGCGACTGCACTCCGCCACCGCAACCATGGAGGCAGTGCCGGTGACCAAGACGCCCTCGATGACAGACTCCAGTAGTAGGTCGAGTTCGATCGGGGCACCTACCGGCACGTTGATGACGGCATTGCCGAGGTCCTCACCCGCCCGCGCGACCCGCTGCAGTCGCTTCATCCCACCGGCACGTCGAAAGTCGTGCACGTCGAGCACCGCCGGATCCCTCGGGTCAGGGTGCTGCTGATGCTGCTGGGTGTTCGTCACTCTGCTCATTCGCGGCAGCCTACCTTCGCCGGGGATGACGACCCTCGTCGAAACCGCCAACCGACTCCAAATCGAAGATGTCCTCGGTTGCACCGCTCGGTGGCTGGTGGTGAACCACCTGCGGCCGGTCGATCCGGCGCTGCACCTGCGACTGTCCGCGGCGCACTTCGTTCAACGCCCCCGCCAGTGCATCCTCAAGATCAGCCAGTCTGCTGGCCGCATAGCCGTCTGCCTGCATTCGTACCCGATCCGCCTCCCGGCGAGCGTGATCGACCGCTTCCGCTCCCTGTCGACGTGCCTCGGCGGAAATCTCGTGATCGGCCACCATCCGCTCCGCGTGGATTCGAGCCTCGGCGATTATCCGGTCTGCCTCCCGCGCGGCGTCGGCGCGCGCTCGGTCAACGGCGTCAGCCCCCTCGCTGCGCAGCCTGGCAACCTCGGTCTTCGCACTGGCCACCATCACGTCACTCTCGCGCTGAGCATCGGCGAGAATGTCGTCGCGACGTCGCAGCAGCACGTCGGCTTCCCTGACACTGTCGGGAATCGCCGCCCGGACGTCTTCCAGCAAGTCCAGCACTTCGCCGCGCGGCACCACGCACGACTGCGACAGCGGCATCGCCTTGGCGCCCTCGATAACGTCGGCCACGTCGTCGATCCGGTCGAAGATCTCCACCGTCTACTCCCCCGCCGCGGCGCGCGCGGCCTGCTGTTCAAGCTTCACGTTCAGCCGCTCGAGCACCAGTGCCGGCACCAACTCGGAGACGTCGCCGCCGTAGGTGGCAACTTCCTTGATCAGTGACGACGATAGGAACGAATACAGCGGATTGGTCGACATGAACAGAGTGTCCACCCCGGCCAACCGATGATTCATCTGCGCCATCTGCAATTCGTAGTCGAAGTCGCTGACCGCACGCAGCCCTTTCACAATGGCGACCACTTCGTGCTCCCGACAGAAATCCACCAACAGTCCGTGGAACGACATGATGCGAATATTTGGTAGGTGCGCAGTTGCCTGCGTCAGGATGTCGATCCGTTCCGGGATGGCGAAGAGTCCGGTCTTCTTCTTGTTGATCAACACCGAGACGATCACCTCGTCGAACAGGCCCGAGGCTCGCGAGATGATGTCCAGGTGCCCATTGGTCACCGGATCGAAGGAGCCCGGGCACACCGCACGCCTCACATTGACTCCTCTCCGGTTGACCGCCCTGACGCTACCAAACGGCCGAGCCGAATCGCGGTTTGTGCGTACCGGCGATCCGTGACAGTTGCCCAATCCGGTGGCCATTGGAACGGCGCTCCGCGGGCGGAGCGTTCGACAACCGCCCAAGCGCCCGGCGCCAACCAAAGCCCGACACGCAGATCCACAAGCACCTGCGCCACCGTGTCACCGTCCTGGTCGTATGGCGGGTCCATCACTACCAGGTCCACCTCGGGGAGGTCTGGTGCCATCGCGGCGCGTGCGGCCAGCCGGGTGGCGTCAGCGGCCAGTACCTTGACGCCTTCAACCCCGACTGTGGCGATGTTCCTCCGAATGACAGCCAACGCCCGTCGATCTCGCTCCACCAGCAGCACCGATGACGCCCCTCGCGAGGCCGCCTCCAGTCCCATCGCCCCGCTGCCTGCATAGAGGTCAAGCACACATCGTCCCGACCAGCCGCTCAGGTGATGTCCCAGCGATGAGAAGACGGCCTCCCGAACTCGGTCGGAGGTCGGTCTGGTGACCACCGGCGGAACCTCCAGCCGCCGACCTCGGGCCAGCCCAGCGATGATCCGCGTCATGTCTTCTCGAGGTAGTCGACATCATCGGCGGCCTCCGTGGCCGCCAGCGCCGCCATCAGTGCCGGTTGCCTCCGCAGGGTCGGGTCAGTCTCCAACACGGCTGCGAACTCGTCCCTGGCTCGGGCGATGATCTCCTCATCCTCAAGCACCGACAGCAGCCGCAACGAGTTCGAACGCCCCGACTGATTGGCGCCCAATACGTCTCCCTCTCGCCGCGCCCGCAAGTCCACCAGGCTCAACTCGAACCCGTCTGTGGTGGCAGCGACCGCCTGCAGTCGCTCCCGAGCCGGGCTGCCCTGAGCTGCGGTGGTGACCAGCAGGCACAGACCGGGAGCTGAACCCCGACCGACGCGACCCCGGAGTTGATGAAGGGCCGAGACGCCGAATCGCTCCGCGTCCACAATCACCATCGT
>JAUPKM010000367.1 GCA_030837445.1 Actinomycetota bacterium | reverse complement strand
CGGCAGCGGGACGCGAACTCGGGGCGAGCTTGCCGGCCGAGATCCCTGCTGACGTTGAGGCCGCCCTGACGACCCAGACTGCCAGCCTCGCGGGTCTTGTGGCCGAGGGCTCATCGGAGGCCTCCCCCAGCGCCGAGCAACTCCGCGATTTCGATGCCGCGACCGTGGTTGTCGCCGACTACCTCACCGCGCAATGCCCCGACGTGCAGCCGCCAGCCAACTGACCAACACCGGGCGGCACCGGGCGGCACCGGTCAGGCGTCGACGAGCGACCCCGAATTGGGCACGAGCTTCCAGCTGATGTTCCCGTCGACGTCCTTCACCGTGACCACGATCTGTCCGGACTCCGGTGACCCGTCGGCGGAAGTGCCAGAAACGCTGCACGTGAACGTGGTTCCCGGCGTGGCCACATAGATACCGCCAGCTGCCCCTTCGGGGTTACAGGTGGTGGTCCAGTTGCCAGGTATCTGCGCAGCCAACTGGGTGGCGGTCTTCTCCCGCACCTGATCCAAGAAGAGGATCGAGGACTGTGCCTGATAGGAGACGTTGCCCTGGTCGTCCTTCTGCTTCACCGCCACGACGAGCGGTTGGCCATTGATCGTGGCCGGACAATCGAACGTCACCCCCTGCTGGCCACGGATGTCCGTCGGGCAGTCGACGACTGCCGTCACCCCAGGGGCAAGTGTCTCGACTTTGGCGGCAATGAGCCCGTTCAACTTTTCGGTGTCGAGTAGTTCGCCGGTGCCCTTGGGCTGTGGTGCAGAAGTGGATGGCGAAGACGGGGTCGGCGCTGAAGGCGCCGAGGTAGCGGGGGTTGCGGGCGGCGATGACCCGCCGATCGACACGGATCCGCTGCATGCGGTGAGCGCAACGGTCAGCGCGAGACCGGTGCCGATCGCCAGTCCCACACGTCGTGACACTGACGAGTCACGTTGCGATTCCGAATTCACCATCATCAGGTCCCCTGTTCGTCATGGCTACTGTCGCGGTACGTCATGCTGGCACGCCGAACAGCGTGAGGCGCGGCCAGGCTGCCGCGAAGGCAACCACCTACCCCGCCTGTTGCGCACCCCAATGACGCCTCATAGCGTTGGGGTGTAAGGACCCAGTTCACCAACCACGAGGACGTTGAGAATGTCTCTGATCGGCACCGAAGTGTTGCCATTTTCCGCCACCGCCTACCAGCATGGTGAGTGGTTGGACGTATCCGATGAGGACCTGCGCGGCAAGTGGTCCGTGGTCTTCTTTTACCCCGCGGATTTCACCTTCGTCTGCCCGACAGAGCTCGGCGACCTCGCCGACAACTACGCCGCCTTCCAGTCCATGGGTGTCGAGATCTACGGGGTGTCCACCGACTCCCACTTCACGCACAAGGCGTGGCATGACACGTCAGAGACGATCGGCAAGATCGAGTTCCCGCTCGTCGGTGACCCGACCGGCACGATCACCCGCAACTTCGACGTGATGATCGAAGAGGACGGGATGGCCGATCGCGGCACCTTTGTGATCGACCCCGACGGTCGGATCCAACTCGTGGAAATCAATGCCGGTGGTATCGGCCGGAACGCCGCGGAACTCCTCCGCAAGGTCAAGGCAGCCCAGTACGTTGCCGCCCACCCCAACGAGGTGTGCCCCGCGAAGTGGGAGGAGGGCGAGGTCACGCTGGCCCCCTCTCTGGATCTGGTCGGCAAGATCTGACGAAGCGGGGCCGGGGGGCTCGGCGGCGTACCGAGCCCCCTGTCCTTGGCCGTCAGCCGACCCGGAATCACCCATCCGCCTCGGCTCGGCCACCAGCGATCGCCCGAAACCGTGCCCGACACTCAGGAGACCCCCCGTGCTCGACGCAGCCATCGCCTCTCAACTCAAGTCCCACCTCGAAAAGGTGACCGTTCCGATCGCGTTGGTGGCGTCGTTGGACGACGGCCCCAAGTCGGCCGAACTGCTGGAGTTGCTGACCGAGGTGGCGGCAATGTCGACCCGGATCACCGTCGAGCGCGCGGACGACGATGAGCGACGGCCATCGTTCGCGATCTCCCGAGTCGGTACCGACATTGGTGTCCGGTTCGCTGGGATCCCGCTGGGTCATGAGTTCACGTCCTTCGTGCTGGCGCTGCTGCAGGTCGGCGGTCACAAGCCCGCCGTGTCCGACGAGATCCTCGGCCAGATCCGCGAACTGGACGGGGACTACCAGTTCGAGACCTACTTCTCACTGACCTGCCAGAACTGCCCCGACGTGGTGCAGGCACTGAACCTGATGAGCGTCGTCAACCCGAGGATCCACCATGTGGCTATCGACGGCGCGCTCTTCCCGAGCGAAGTAGCGGACCGCGAGGTGCTCGCCGTCCCAACTGTCTTCCTCAACGGCGCGCCCTTCGATCAGGGCCGGATGAGCCTGGAACAGATCGTCGCCAAACTTGACACCGGCGCGGAGGAGAAGGCGGCCCGGAGGCTCGCGGCGATGGACCCGTTTGAGGTTCTCGTAGTCGGCGGCGGGCCCGCCGGGGCGGCAGCGGCCGTCTACGCAGCGCGGAAGGGCATCCGCACTGGAATCGCCACGGAACGCTTCGGTGGCCAGTTGCTCGACACGATGGCGATCGAGAACTTCGTCTCGGTTCCCTACACGGAGGGTCCAGCCCTGGCGGCGGCGATGGAGCAGCATGCGCTCTCCTACGACGTGGAGGTGCTGAGCCCACACCAGGCCACAGCCCTGCGATCAACAGACGCCGACGGATTGGTCACGGTCGAGTTCAGCAGCGGTGCGACGCTGCGCGGCAAGACGGTCGTGTTGTCCCCCGGTGCCCGCTGGCGGTCGATGGATGTCCCCGGCGAGGCCGAATACCGCAACAAGGGCGTCACGTACTGCCCCCACTGCGATGGCCCGCTCTTCAAAGGCAAGCGGGTTGCGGTCATCGGCGGCGGCAACTCTGGGGTGGAGGCCGCGATCGACCTGGCCGGCGTGGTCTCCCATGTCACCCTGATTGAGTTCGACCAGGCGCTCCGGGCGGACGAGGTGTTGGTGAGCAAGGTCCGCAGCCTCGCGAATGTCGACGTGATTCTCGGTGCGCTCACCACCGAGGTTCGAGGCAACGGCAGCAAGGTGACTGGCCTCGATTACGAGGACCGCGACTCAGGGTCTCACCATCAACTGGACCTTGAGGGTGTCTTCGTTCAGATCGGTCTACTGCCCAACACCGAGTGGCTGGCAGGCTCGATCAAGTTGTCAGAGCACGGCGAGATCGTCATAGACGACCGAGGGCGCACCTCTATCCCGGGCGTATTCGCCGCTGGCGACGCCACGACAGTGCCCTTCAAGCAGATCGTGATCGCGCTCGGGGCCGGGGCCATTGCCGCCCTGGGTGCATTCGACCATCTGATCCGCACGCCGGAAATGTCCTCGACCGCGTCGATCGCCGACGGTGCCAAGGTCAGCTGACCTGTGCCGCCACCAGCGCCGTCACGTGGGAAGGCTTGCCGAGCATAACGCGAGGCGTTATGCTCGGCTATCGTGATCAGATCGTTCGGCGATGACGCCACCGAACGATTGTGGTCACGGCACCGGAGCAGAGAGCTGGATCCGCGGATCGAGCGGGTGGCGTTGCGCAAGCTGGCCGTAATCGATGCGGCGGAGTCGCTCAACGACCTGCGGGTGCCGCCAGGCAATCGCCTGGAGGCGTTGCGCGGCGATCGAGTCGGGCAGCACAGCATTCGGATCAACAAGCAGTGGCGGATCTGCTTCACCTGGACCGATGCGGGTCCCCAGGAGGTACAGATCGTGGACTACCACTAGGAGGTGGTGACAATGGCCGAGATCGACCCCGTACACCCTGGCGAGGTGCTGATGGAGGAATTCCTCGACCCACTGGGAGTCACGCAGCATCGGCTGGCTGTCGAGATCGGAGTGCCGCCTCGGCGGATCAACGAGATCGTGCACGGAAAGCGTCGCATCACCGCGGACACCGCCCTTCGACTCGCCCGGTACTTCGGCACCACGGACCGCTTCTGGCTGAACCTGCAGACCCGCTACGACCTGGAGATCGAGAAGGACCTCCTAGGCGCCGCCCTCGAGGCGATCCGTCCGCTCAAAACCGCCTGACTCCGTTACCACCCACAGTGCGGGCTCAGACGCCCACGACTGGAACGCGAATCCCCTTCGCGCCCTGCGCCGTCGGTAAGGTACCGGCCGGCTGAGCGTCAGCTGACCTGTGCCGCCACCAGCGTGAACTCGTCGCGCCTGTCGTCGTATTCGAAGAGTTCGGCGTAGCGGCCCCAATCGATCGCGGTCACCAACTGAAGTTGGGCGTGCTGCTCGTTATGGTGGCGGCGGAGCATGTCGAGGAAGAAGGCGCCCTTCGCTCTGCTGCTGGCACTTCGCTGCAACGTGCTGACCATCACCCGAATCAATTGGGCATGGGCCAGCGCCGCCTGTGCAAACTGTCTCTTCGCCTCTTGGATCGGCGCCTGCGCATAGCGCGCCCCTTCCTCGGTCAGGTGGGTTCGGCCGTTGCTCACCTCCGCGAACCCCAGCAACTCAAGTGCGTCGACCAGCGGGAAGAGATCGTCGATATCCAACCCAAGGTCGGCCGCCAGATTGGCGATCGACCTGTCACGTTCGGCCAGCATGATGTCCGCGAAGCCAGCGATCCCGTCCACCGTCACCACCGGCAGTGGGCGGTCATGGCCGATCGTCGAGGTGTTCCCGGCCCGATCCACCACGGACTCCTGCGACGCTCTCCCGTCCGATTCGCTGCTGCCTGCTTCGCCGCCAACCGAATCGCCGCCGCGCGTCAGGATCGCGTAGATGCGATCCAGGTAGCCGATGAAGGCATCTGAGGTTCGCACTCGTGGGCGCGGAAGGTCAATCGGAAATCCGGCCTTGATCTTCCCCGGATTGGACCCGAGCACCACGACCCGATCTGCGAGCGTCACGGCCTCTTCGATGTTGTGGGTGACGACCACCACCGCCCTGATCACGAACTCGTCCGACGCGAGCAACTCGATAAGTTCGCTGCGCAGGTTCTCCGCTGTCAGTACATCCAGCGCGGAGAACGGTTCATCCATCAACAGCACGTCAGGTTCGGTCACCAGCGCTCGAGCGAATCCGACGCGTTGACGCATCCCGCCGGAAAGTTCGCGCGGGTAGGCGTCCGCAAAACCGTCCAGGCCGATCAGATCGATCGCCCGAGCAGCTCGTTCGGCCCGCTCGTCACTGGCAACGCTACGAGCCTCTAGGCCCAGTTCGACGTTCTGCTGGACGGTGAGCCAGGGCAACAGCGCGAACGTTTGGAACACCATGGCGGTCGACGGATTGGGTCCGGTCACTGGCTGGCCGCGCAGGGTCACGTCGCCAGTGGTCGGATAGGACAATCCGGCGATGCAGCGAAGCAGGGTCGACTTCCCACTGCCGCTCTTGCCGAGCAGTGCCAGCACCTCGCCGTCGCGTACCTCCAACGACACGCCATCCAGGACCAAGTGGGATCCGTCTGGGGTAGGAAACGCCTTGGTGATGTCGTCTACCCAGATGATCACGTCACCCTGCTCGGTCGCCTCGGGTTGGGTGTATGTGGCAGTCACAGGCTGTACTTCCGTTCCGCGAGTCGGTACATGCGCTTCCAGAACACTCGGTTGAAGAACACCACGAACACGGACATCACTACGACACCGAGCAGTACCGCCCGGTTGTTGCCGTTGGCCGTCGCCTCCGCGATGTAGGCGCCAATTCCGGCCGCGACCAGTACGTTGGTCCCGAAGTTGACGCGCTCGGCGACGATGGAGGCGTTCCATGCGCCACCGGCTGCGGTCACGCCCCCGGTGACATAGGAACCGAACACTGCCGGTATCGCAAACCGACGCCACCAGAGCGGGCCTCCGACTCGCATATCGGCCATGGCCTCACGTAGATCAGTGGGAATCGCCTGAGCTCCGGCGACGGTGTTGAACAGGATGTACCACTGCGCCCCCAGCAGCATCAAGGCGATCGCCCCCCAATTGAGGCTGATGTGCCAGGCAACGAAGATGGTCACCACGATCGGATAGAGGAAGTTGGCCGGGAAGCTTGCCGCCACCTGGACGACGGGCTGGGCGATCCTTGCAGCCCGAGGGTTGAGGCCGATCTTGATACCGATCGGCACCCACACCAGCGTGGAGATCACCAGCACAGCCACCACCCGCAAGAAGGTCAGGCTGGCGAGGTAGATGGGCTCCAGAAAGGCAGTTGGACCTTGACCATCGGTGACGTACCGGTAGAGCGCGATCAGGCCCACCACCAGCGCCAGGCCGACGATGGAATAGAACGCAAAGTCCCAGATCCGTCCCCGCTGAGTCGTCGGCGCACCGGAGGCTCGGGCATCCGATCCCAGGAATGCGGTGTGCCGGACAAGCCAATCGGCAGCTCTCCTTCGGGCTCGACCGAACACCCCCGGCCACCGTGCGCGTCGAAATAGCGACAGCACCAGCGAGCGGGGCTCCTCGCCTGAGCTGGACTGCTCATTGCGGAACTTCTCCGACCAGGCCACCAGCGGACGCCAGAGCACCACATTGACTCCGATGATCATGATGATCATGGTCGTGATGGCCCACCCGATGTTGACCCAGTTCCCGTCGTCGATCGCCTCCTGCGCGAAGGCCCCGACCCCGGGAATCGCATACGACTGGCCGTTGACGGTGATGTCCTCCGAGGCTGTGAGGAAGAACCACGCCCCCGCCATGCTCATCATCCCGTTCCACACCAGCCCGATGGCAGCGTTGGGCACATCGAGCCGCCAGAAACGCAACCAGGAAGTCAGCCGGAACAGCCTCGACATCTCGTCAAACTCCGCACTCACAGAGCGAGAGGAGGCGTACATCGAGAAGGTGATATTCCAGGCCATCGCGGTGAAGATTGCGAAAATTGACGCTGCCTCCAGCCCGAGCTCGGAACCTGGGAAGAGGGCCAGAAAGCCGGTCACAGTGATCGAGAGGAAGCCGAGTACCGGCACCGATTGCAGGATGTCCAGTGCCGGCACCATCAGACGCTCGGCCTTGCGGTTACGCGCCGCCCAATAGCCGAACATCAGGGCGAAGGCGTAGGAGAGGACGAGCGCGATCATCATCCGGAACAGCGACCGCATCGCGTAGTACGGCAAGTCGGCCGGATTGCTAGAGATCTTGGCGTCGTTGCTGGGCGGCAGCGGAACGTCAGCACTGTCGGCCAACGCAACTGCGGCGAATAGTAAGAGGAAGATCGCGACTGCGACCGCCACGTCCGCCAACAGCGGCGTCGACAGGCGCGCCCGGACGTCGGCTGCGAACACCTGCCTCACCGGGGCGTCAGTGGCAGTGGCCTGCCGGCGTTCGCGAGCGCCCAACGCCATTCCGCGCCCCTCCCGTCGGATCGGATCGTCCTGAAAATCCCGTTTCCCAGGCTAGGGGCTCCCCGCGGGGCTCCGGGCCGGCTGCGATGTCCCGGGGATGAACGGTTGGCGGACGTTCCTTGAACGCGGGTGGCTTGCGCGATGGTCAGCGTCCTTGTGACGTCAACGCTGGGTGCCCGCTCACCACCGTGCCGGGCGACCCAAGGGCGGGGCGGCCCGCAGCGACGGACGCGACGTGAGTGGAGCCTGCTGGGCGGACCGTTTGGCTGATGGCGGCACCGGCCCTTCGGCGACTAGCGTGTCATGGGTTCGGGTGTAAACGCGCAGCTTGGCGATTGCCCGCCGGCGGTAGGTATACACGAGTGTTTAAGTGGGGAGAACGGCCACATGAAGATGCTTCGCGTGTTGCCCCCGTTGGTTGCCAGCGCCGTCGTTATCGGCTCCGCCAGCGCGCCTGCCTGGGCGGCCGACCCTGCCGCAGTCCCGGCTGCCGGCGCAGCTGTCTCAACCGCGCCACTGGCCGATACCGCCAGCATCCCGGCCTTCGACATTCGATTCCCGGTGACCGGTCCGGTTGCCCGGACGATCGCCAGACCCGGCCTCCTGACACTGCGGGCGTCCGTCGGACTCCGGTGCGCCTTCAACGGTGCCTGGACCGACTACTCCGCTGCTGCCTTCGCCAAGCGGCCCGCTACCCCCTTCAACGCGGTCGCCAGCATCGGCTGCGCGCCCGTCGCAAACGCGACCGGAGCGGGCAACGTCGAAGTGCGGCTGGGCGCGAAATTGGTCGGCAGCCGGAACCTTTCCTGGCGGTTGGTGACCGGCCCTCGCC
>JAUPKM010000052.1 GCA_030837445.1 Actinomycetota bacterium | reverse complement strand
TGGCGGAGGGAGTGGGATTCGAACCCACGGAGACGGTTGCCCGCCTCAACGGTTTTCAAGACCGTCCCATTCGGCCGCTCTGGCATCCCTCCCTGGCATGTTTCGCGCCTGTACCGGCCCCTGTTCCTTCCGTTTCCGTCCGCGTCTGTCCGCCTGAATCGTTGTACCTTGCGGACATATTGCGGCCGGGATCTGGCTTCGGCGTCCGGAACGTTGACCGGTCCCACACATGTTACCGGTATCTCCCGCCGCGCCTCTCCGGACAACGACAGCAGCCAGGTTTCACGCTTGACCAGGCAGCGGCCTGTGGGGCGTCACAGCTCAGGAGGGCAGAGCCTTGAGTTCCTGCACACGGCTTTGCGCATCGGCGGCCGCCTGGGCATTCCCCACCGCCAAGTCAACGGCCAACGCCGACTGCGCCGTCTGCAGCCGGCCCTGGTGACGCCATCCGGCCCAACCACCCGACCGTGCGGCCACACGCCTGGCGCCGAATCGGTTCCGTCCCCGCGCGAGGGCAACCCGTTCGTCTCCGGTCACCACTTCGGGGTCCAACGTGTTGAGGTAGCGGGTGTAGAAGATGCCCTCGTCGTCGCGGGCCCACCTCATCACCAGCAACCCGACAATCAGAATGACGAGCGCTTTGACCGCGGGCACTACCCAGGTGCCAGCGAAACCGTCGGGTCCGGGCGAATTCCACAGGAAGTGCATGGCCATGGCGGCCGCACCCAACGCCACCAGCACCCCAACGCGCTTTCCCCACCCCGCAGACTTTTTCACGAAGAGGTACGCCAATCCCACCCCGAAAACACCGGTGAGCAGCCAGTGGCTGAAAACCCCCGTCACCGCGCGGGGCAGCAGCGACTGCACGATGGCGGCCCAGCCGTCACTACCCGCCATCCACGCATTCGTCGCGCCGTAGCCAAGATCCTCGCTGATCTGGAAGCCCAGCCCAACCATGGCACCCGTGGCGAACCCATCCACCAACGTAAACGGGCGACGGAGGAAGAGGAACACCACCAGCACACCCAACGCCTTGCTCGTCTCCTCGATGAACGGAGCCACGGCCGCAGGCACCCATTCAGCTGCCGCACCACCGGCCAGGGCCATCGTTGGGCCGATTGGTCCTTCCAACACCCCGGCCACGGCTCCGGCGACGACCGCCCCCCACAAGAAGGCAAGCCACTTGGTGCCCCGCGGCATCCGGGCGAAGAAGGGGATCTTGCCGATCACCCACCAGAGCGCCGCCGCAAACACCGGCCAGAAGACGACTCCGACAGTCATGCTTCGCGGGGCCTCGGCGAATGCGGGGATGAGGTTGGCCACTCCCGCGACGAAAGTGATACCCAGACTGGCACCCAGCAAAATGCCGCGCGCCCACCGATACGCGTGCGGTCCGGCGACATGGCCACTGGCCTCAACAGGGGGCGTACCCGCCGATGCGGCGCTCATCGCTGGTCCGCCAACACGATCGAGGAGAACATGGCATTGACCTGGCCCCATGTCGACACGAACTCGTTCGAATCGTTCCCGGCCGGCTCTCCATTGCCACCCCTCGGTGCTCCCTTAGAGAAGGCCAACACCATCGTCGAGTCCGGTGGCAGCGCCCGGAACCGAGAGGAGTCCGCCAACCCGGTGGCATTGGTAAGGGCCACCTGATCCGGAAGACCGATGCGGACCTGATAGGTGCCGACGGCATCTTGCTGAAGGATGTTGCCCGCAGCCACTTGCTCAGGAAACTGCCGCTGGGCGAGAAGTCTCGCCTCAACCGACAGATTCGCGTTGTTCCTCGGGGCGCTCCAAATCGCCAGCGTCACACCGTCACGGGTGTAGGCGTGGCCGCCGGGCGGGACGCCCTCGGGCAGTGCCGTAGCTGTCCAACCGCCGGCAAGGATGAAGCTCGCCCCGGCTAGTTCGACCTTGCGCGATGCCACCGATCCATTGACCAACTGGCCCTCACCAGCGAAGCCGAACACCATCGAACCCAACACCGTGACCAGGATCGCCGCGGCCGACAGCCACAGCACCCAGCGGCGCATCGGCGTGGGGCCGGGCACGATCTCAGGGGGGGTAGTTGCCTGCGCTTCGTCTTGCGGTACCGACACGGATACCCCCCGACGTGAGCCCGGGTTACCTCAGTTGCCGGGCGGTGACCAACGGAACTTCCCAAGTCAACCACATGACACGGTGTCCAGGACTCCTCAGAAAGCCCAGCGGTGCCGAGGGCGGTGGGGGCCGGCTCGCTACTGACGGAGTGCAGCCACGTCTGCGCTGACCTGCTGCCACTGCCGGTGGTAGTCGTCACGATCCGTCTGCGGACTGCCGAGCAGCACGACCGCGGCCCAGACGATTCCGACAGCGAAACAGACCCCGCCCGCCTGCAGCCACTTCGTGCGGTCCTCCGGGGAGGCGGGGTAGATGGCGCCGAGAACGGTGACACCGACCCCGAGCAGGAACACGGTGCCGACGACTATCCACGAATCGCTGTTCCAGCTGTGATCGCCAGCCTCTCTGCCCGCCTTGTCGGCGGCGATCACATCGGTGCGAAGCTGAGTTCCGGCGCGCTGGCGGTCCACTTGGTTGCTGTCGATCAATTCCTCCGCCAGCACGCGCAGGTTCCGCAAACCGGAACTTGCCTCGCTCGCACCAGCCACGCCGCCAGCGGCGAGCGAAGCCTGTTGGGCAGCAACGAATCGTTGGACGTCCAACTTGATGGCGGAGAAGTCCGCCGGCGGTGCCGTGATCGCGTTGCGGACGATGGCATCCACGGCCGACGTGTGCGCAGACACCTCCAGCTGGGTTGGCGCTGTCGGCATTCCACAGCGACACGATCAGGAAGGACGAAACGAAAGCGAAGCAAGCGCCCACGAACCTAATGCTGGCGGTCGAGAGATTGTCACCGGACCTGTCGGCCCGATCAGGGCGACGCAGCGAGCGCAGCACCAGCGGCAGAGCCAGCAGCGACGGCAACACTAGGCAGGCGGCCGCAACTACGATCGTGGTCACACTCAGATTCCCCATCTGCACCAGATCCTCCCCAGATCAATTCACCGCCGGACCACTAGTTGCGTGACAATTTCGGGCTCCAGCCGACCGACACCTCCTGGTCCGGTGTCTCAGTGAGCCGCACGAGGTCAG
This sequence comes from Actinomycetota bacterium, assembly GCA_030837445.1. Lineage (GTDB taxonomy): Bacteria > Actinomycetota > Actinomycetes > S36-B12 > UBA10799 > JACJWR01. The sequence continues at coordinate 1,124 of JAUPKM010000052.1, read as the reverse complement.
TCCCCGCGGGGGTCATCGTATAGATCTCGAAGTTGCCATCGCGGTCGCTGGCGAAGGCGATCCTGCCGCCGTCAGGTGACCATGCAGGCGTGATATCGCCTCGGAGCGGTGGAAATATCCCACCCGGGAGAAACGCTGGCGTAGTGCCGGGGTTGGTCGTCACTTGCTGAATCCCGGTGCCGTCGGAGTTCATCACGTAGATCTGGCCAATACCGTCAACAATCGAGTTGAAGGCAATCCGCTGGCCGTCGGGCGACCAGGTGCGGCTTTCTGCGTTGTTGTACCCGGTCGTGAGCCGTGTCTGACCGGAGCCGTCGGTGTTCATCAGCCACAGATCCTGGAGATTCCCGGCGACAGCTTCCCGTTGATGGACTGCGTAGAGGATCCTCTTCCCGTCAGGGGAGTACTTGGGACCGACATGGGTGGTGTCCGCGTCGCTAAACGTCAATTGGCGGACGTCGCTGCCGTCCGCATTCATCGAATAGATCTCGAAGTTGCCGTCGCTGTCGCTGGTGAAGGCGACCCGTGATCCGTCCGGCGACCACGAGGGCACGATGCTCCACGGGGTCCCGCGATTGATCGACGTGGTGCCCGTCCCGTCGGCATTGATGCGCGTGATCGACGAACCGGTCGCCGTGACCTGACTGAATACCGCCTGATCGCCGCTCGGGGACCAGGCGCTATGCGCTTGCACACCGGGCCCCCGCGTCAACTGGGTGGCGGCGCCCCCGGTTGGAGCAACCAGGTAGATATGACTCGCGACGATGTCGAAGCGACTGTAGGAAATCGGACCATTCTCGGCCGAACGCTGTTCGGCTGGCGCACCCTGTTCGGCTGGAGTGGAGTCGCAGGACGTGAGCAACGCAATCGCGACGGCAACCGTACCGAGGAGTCCCGCGACCGCCGACTGCATGACCGTGACCCTAGTGGTTCGTCAGGATGGAGCCCACTGTTTGTCGACTCGCACGGAGGGTTAGCGTGTGAGGGAATTGCAGTTGCGTCCCGCGCCGACCCCCCTAAAGTTGAGGTCGACATGCGGCGCGCAGGTCGAGCTGGTAGAAAGCGATGAGGGGTACGCCATGTCCGGGAGAGCACGACGACACCCAGGTCGGCAGCTGGGCAAG
>JAUPKM010000366.1 GCA_030837445.1 Actinomycetota bacterium | reverse complement strand
CCGCAGCTTTCACCAGTCCACCGCCGTCCAGTGGCAGGCCGGGCAGAAGGTTCAACACGCCGATCAGCAGGTTGCTGACAGCCAACGCATTGATCAACTGCCACGCCATCTCCGGCATCTGCGGGAAGCCCGCCATTGCCGCGAAGCAACCGGCCGCGATCAGCAACGTCACCAACGGACCGCTGACCGCGATCGCAGCTTCCCGCCCGGGGGTGTTCCGGGTGCGTTCGTAGGAGGTGAATCCACCCAGGATCCAGAGCGTGATGCCGTGCACGTGATTGCCGAGCATTCGGGCTGTCAACCCATGGCCGAGTTCGTGCAACAGAATGCCGAGATAGAGCAGAACCGCAAACGCCGCCGCCAGTGGCACCCCACTGGCACCATCGGAGGCAAAGGTGGGCGTCCACAACCACGCGATCACCAGCGCCCCCAGCAGGCCGCTCAGCGGGACCTTGATCGGCATCCCGAACAGCGAGAATCGGACCCCGGCGCCCCGGGATTGGGTATCGCTCTCGCTGGACATGCTCAGACCCTAACCCCCGGACCACTCCTCGCTGCGTACGCTGGCGGGCATGACCGCCACCGGAGCCGCGAATCGACGGGGGCCGTTACGTCCCGGAGACCGAGTGCAACTCACCGACACCAAGGGGCGGATGCACACGATCACGCTGGAGACCGGGCGGGTATTCCACACCTCCAAGGGCGCTGTTGCCCACGACGACCTGCTGGATGGGCCTGAGGGAGTCGTCATCACGAGCAGCAAGGGCACCAGCTATCTGGCGCAACGCCCGCTGTTGCGTGACTTTGTCTTGTCGATGCCCAGAGGGGCGACAGTCGTCTATCCCAAGGACGCGGCGCTGATCGTTGGACTTGCGGACATATTTCCCGGCGCGCGGGTGGTGGAAGCAGGAGTCGGCTCAGGTGCCCTGACCTGCAGTCTATTGCGCGCGGTCGGCGATCAGGGCAGCGTGCATTCGTTCGAGCGGCGCGCCGACTTCGCCAAGGTCGCCCGCCGGAATGTCGAGATGTTCTTCGGCGCGGACCATCCCGCTTGGGAGTTGACGGTTGGGGATCTACAAGACGAGCTCAGCGACACTGAGGTGGATCGAGTCGTGCTCGACATGCTCGCACCGTGGGAGTGTCTGGCTGCCGTTGCCGCCTCGCTGGTTCCCGGCGGCGTCCTCTGCGCCTATCTGGCCACCACCACTCAACTGTCCAGGTTGGTGGAGACACTGCGCGAGGACGGCCGCTGGACCGAGCCGAAGCCGTTGGAGACGCTGCTGCGGACCTGGCACGTCGAAGGTTTGTCGGTGCGGCCCGATCATCGGATGGTCGGCCACACCGGGTTCCTGGTGACCGCACGCAGGCTTGCCGACGGCACGGTGCTGCCAGTGAGACGAACTCGGCCCGCGAAGGGGGCCTACGGCGACGACTGGCCCGGTTCCGCTGGCACCAGCGTCTAGCTTCCCCGAGCCGGTTGGCGGTCAGCCTTGACCCGGACCACGTGGTATTCGCGCAGAATGTGGGTAGGGTCGTGCACAGTTCACCGCTGGCGCCGCAGCTCGGCGGGACTGCACGGCCGACCGCAGGGCAGAGGAGGGCGACCAGATGGATTCCCAGGAGGATTTCCAACGCATCGGACAGCCGACGCCAGAGGCCACGGCGGCCTCGCTGGCAGCGACCAAGGAGTCGAACCGCCGACTCGCGGCTACCTTGCGCGACGCGCGTGATCAGATCGTGTCGCTGCGAGAGGAACTCAACAGGCTGGCCGAGCCGCCCAACACCTACGGCGTCTTCCTGGAACTGGTCGACGAGGGCGTGGCCGATGTCGTCGTGTCGGGTCGTAAGCACAGGGTGGTCGTAAGCCCGGCGGTGGATGCCGACGCGCTGGTGCCGGGCCAAGAGGTGATGCTCAACGAGGCTCTGAACGTGGTCGCGTCCTGCGATTTCGAGACGGTCGGCGAGATCGTCATGTTCAAGGAACTGCTCGACGACGGCCAACGGGCACTGGTGCTCGGACATACCGACGAGGAGCGCGTGGTGCGGGTTGCGGAGCCGCTCCGCGGACAGACGGTGCGGGCGGGGGATTCGCTGCTGCTGGACCCGCGCGCGGGCTATGTCTACGAGCGGATCCCGAAGGCGGAGGTAGAGGAACTCGTGCTGGAGGAGGTGCCCGATATCGCCTACGACGATATCGGCGGCCTCGGAAACCAGATCGAACAGATCCGGGACGCGGTGGAACTTCCCTACCTGCATGCTGACCTGTACGCGGAGCATCACCTGCGGCCGCCGAAGGGGATCCTGCTGTACGGCCCGCCAGGTTGTGGCAAGACGCTGATCGCCAAGGCGGTCGCCGCATCGTTGGCCCGAAAGGTGACCGAACGCACCGGCGCCGGCGAAGGACGTAGCTTCTTCCTCAACATCAAGGGTCCGGAACTGCTCAACAAGTATGTCGGCGAGACCGAGCGCCACATCCGACTTGTGTTTCAGCGGGCCCGCGAGAAGGCGAGCGAGGGGATGCCTGTGATCGTCTTCTTTGACGAGATGGATTCCCTGTTCCGGACCCGCGGCTCGGGGGTGTCCAGCGACGTCGAGAACACCATCGTGCCGCAGTTGCTGAGCGAGATCGACGGCGTCGAGGGCCTGGAGAACGTGATTGTGATCGGGGCGTCGAACCGGGAGGACATGATCGACCCGGCGATCCTGCGGCCAGGCCGGTTGGACGTGAAGATCAAAATCGAACGACCCGATGCGCAGGCGGCCGCGGAAATTCTGTCCAAGTACCTGACAGCCGACCTGCCGCTGCACCCCGACGACCTGCACGAGCATGGCGGCAACCCGCAGACCTGTGTGGAGGCCATGATCCGGCGGGCCGTCGAGCGGATGTACTCCGACTCCGATGAGAACCGATTCCTCGAGGTCACCTACGCCAACGGCGACAAGGAAGTCCTCTATTTCAAGGATTTCAACTCTGGCGCGATGCTGGAGAACATCGTGGCCCGCGCGAAGAAGTCCGCGATCAAGGACTTCCTG
>JAUPKM010000051.1 GCA_030837445.1 Actinomycetota bacterium | reverse complement strand
ACCTTGCCCTTGAGCGCAGGGTCCCACAGGTCATACATGGTCTTCAGCCCGTTCGGAACCTTCTCCTTGTTCCAGGCCAGGCCAGCGAAACCGGACTGCCAGGTCAGCGAATACTCCCGGCCCGGGTCGTACTCGATGTTGCTGAGCTTCGGCAGGATGTTCTTCTTGTTGGGGACATTTGCGGCGTCGATCTTCGCCGCGAAACCTTGCCTGATCCACTGGGCGACCAGCCAGTCCGTGGGTGTCACCAAGTCGTAGCCGATGTCTTGACCATTACTGAGTTGGCCGGAGACCTTGCCGTTGAAAGTGTTGTTGTCCTCGATGTCTTCCTTGTACTCGACCTGGATACCCGTCTGCTTCTCGAATTCGACCAGCGAAGGGTAGACCTTCTTCTCCTTGTCATAGTCGAGGTACAGCGTCCAGTTGGCCCAGACCAGCTTCTTCTCCGAATCGGACTTGTCGACCGGTGTGGCGACCGGCGCCGCCGTCGCTGGCGCACTGCTGCTGCTGCTGGACTTGCTGCCACCAGTGCCGCAGGCTGCCAGGGCTGCCGCCGCGCCGGTTGCACCTGCCGCAGCCAGGAATCCGCGCCGGGACATGGCCCGCTTCAGTTGGGCGAGTCGGGGATCGACGTTTTCAGATGTCATCTTCGCTGTCCTTCTTCTCTGGACTTCGGTCCGGTCTGGGGCTGGGTCTGTCGTCTCATGGCCGACTGCCGTGGAGATTGACCGATCGGCTCGGTTGCGATGGCTGGCTGATCGTCAAACTACCCGATCCGGCCCGGGATTACGGAAGATCGTGCGATGCCATTCCTTCCTCGCGACACCGGACACATCGACACTGACGTGCTTGACCTGGGTGTACTCCTCAAATGAGTACATGCTCATGTCCTTACCGAATCCGGAGGCCTTGTAGCCACCATGGGGCATCTCGGAGACGATCGGGATGTGGTCGTTGATCCACACGCAGCCGGCCTGGATCTCTCGACTCGCACGCTGACTGCGGACAACATCAGTGGTCCATGCGGAAGCGGCCAGACCATAGGGCGTGTCATTGGCCAGCGCGATGGCCTCGTCGTCAGTGTCGAACGGCAGCGCAACCAACACCGGACCGAAGACTTCTTCCTGCACAATTTCGCTGTCCTGGGCCGCACCGGTGATCAGCGTCGGCCGGTAGTAGCTTCCGACCGCGAGCGGGCCGGTGGGAATCTCGCCGCCGGTCACTGCGCGAGCGCCGCCCGCGACAGCTCGGCCAACCATCGCCGCGACTTTCTGCTGCTGGTTTCCCGAGATCAGCGGGCCCAGGTCAGACGTCTCCGCCGACGTGTCGCCGAGAGTCACCGTTGCCATCAAGTCGGCGACGCCTGCGACGAAATCCGCGAACTTCGAGGAGTGGATGTACGCACGGGTGGCGGCAGTGCAGTCCTGCCCGGTGTTGATCAGGCTGCCTGCCACGGCGCCCTGGATGGCGGCGTCGAGGTCGGCGTCGTCAAACACCACGAACGGCGCCTTGCCGCCAAGTTCCAGGTGGAGCCGTTTCAGACCCGCCACCGCTACTTCGGCGACCCGATGCCCAACGGCAGTCGAACCGGTGAAGGAGATCATCCGCACCAGCGGGTGGGCCAACAATGCTTCACCTGCCACCGGGCCCGTCCCAGTCAGCACATTGAACACCCCCGGCGGCATTCCTGCGGCCGCGCAGTCCTCGGCCAACATCAATGCCGTCAAGGGTGTCAACTCGCTGGGTTTGAGCACCACCGTGTTGCCCGCCGCGACCGCCGGCAGCATCTTCCACATGGCCATCTGCAGCGGGTAGTTCCATGGTGCGATCGAGCCGACGACCCCGATCGCCTCCCGTCGGACGGTTGAACTGTGCGTCCCGTCCCACTCTGCCGCGGCGGATCCCTGCAGGTGCCGGGCGGCCCCGGCGAAGTACGCCGCGTTGTCGATGGACCCCGGCACATCGAATCCGGTGGCCAGGCGGATTGGCTTCCCCGCCTGCTGGGACTCCACGCTGGCATACTCCGCGGCCCGAGCTGTGAGCCGGCCCGCAAGCGCCGACAGCACCTCGCTCCGGACGACTGGGGGCGCTGTCGACCATTCCCGGAAAGCTCGGTCAGCTGCGCACACGGCAGCATCCACGTCGACGGGCGATGCCAACCCCACCGTCTCGATGACCGCACCCGTGGCCGGGTTGATCACCTCGAGCGACTCACCGGACGAACCCGCGCTTGCCCGCCCGTCAATCCATTGACCAGCCGTCACGATTCGAGGCTTGCCATCACGTGCTTGATCCGGGTGTAGTCCTCGAATCCGTACATGGACAGGTCTTTGCCATATCCCGAGTGTCGGAAGCCGCCGTGGGGCATTTCGGCCACCAGCGGGATGTGAGTGTTGATCCACACGCAGCCGAAGTCCAACCCCTTCGCCATCCGCAGTGCCCGACCGATATCGCGGGTCCAGACGCTGGAGGCAAGGCCGTACTCGACCCCGTTGGCCCACCGCAGCGCCTCGTCTTCATCGGTGAACCGCTGAACCGTCATGCAGGGTCCGAAGATCTCGTTCTGGATCATCTCGTCGTCCTGGCGCAGGTCAGCGACCACTGTCGGGGCGATGTAGAAGCCGCGATCGCCCTGCCGGGCACCGCCAGCCACGATCTGCGCATGAGACGGGGCCCGTTCGATGAACCCGAGCACCTTCTCCAGCTGGTTGACGTTGTTCACCGGCGGCACCAAAGCGTCCTCGTCCAACCGACCGTTCTCGAAGGTAGTCGCGGTGTTCTTGGCCTGCTCGGCGAGAGCTGCCACGAAATCGTCGTAGACACCTGGCGCGGCCAACACCCGGGTGGCCGCGGTGCAGTCCTGGCCGGCGTTGAAGAATCCGGCGACCGCCAACCACTCCGCCGCGGCCTCGACGTCGGCGTCGTCGAAGATCACCACAGGGGCCTTCCCGCCAAGTTCCAAGTGGACCCGCTTGACGTCCCGGGCCGCCGACTCGGCGACCTGCATACCCGCCCGCACCGAGCCGGTGATCGCGACCATGTCGGGCCGCTTGTGCTCCACCAGCGCGCGCCCCGTCTCCCGATCGCCGGCCACCACATTCAGGACGCCGGCGGGAAGAATGTCACCGATCAGTTCGGCCATCCGGATCGTGCTCACCGGTGTGGTGTCGCTGGGCTTGATCACAACAGTGTTGCCGGCCGCGATCGCCGGCGCGAACTTCCAGACGGCCATCATCATCGGGTAATTCCAGGGAGCCACCTGGCCGATCACGCCGACCGGTTCGCGCCGGATCCAGGAGGTGAATCCCTCCATGTATTCGGCAGACCCACGACCTTCCAACAGCCGGGCGGCCCCTGCGAAGAATCGAATCTGGTCGATCATCGGCGGAATCTCCTCCGACATGGTGACCGCCACCGGTTTGCCGGTGTTGAGGCTCTCCAGGTCGACTAGCTCCTCAGCGTGCTCTTCGAGTACGTCGGCGATGGCGAGCATTGCCTTCTGTCGGGCACTCGGGGTGGCATCGCGCCAGCCGGGGAATGCATCGGAGGCGGCGCGGTAGGCCGCATCGATGTCCTCTGCGCCGGACACGGGCGCGCTGCCGAAGATGTCGCCGGTGGAAGGGTCGACCAGGTCGATCCGCTCCCCAGACGCAGACGTGACGGACTCGCCATTGATGTAGTTGCTCAGATTCAGTTCAGCCATGGGCGAACTCTAGGGGGTTCGGTCGGCTCGTTTCAACCGGTGCGATCTCGACTTTTCACCAATTCCGCATAAATATGGGCCTCCGGCTGCGGAATCCCTTGCGTGGGGTCAACGGAACCGGCAGACTTGCCGCTATGTCGGGTCGAGAACTGCAAGCCACGACCCTCGATGACGTATCCAAAGCCATCATCGATCAACTGCAGCAGGATGGCCGCCGCTCCTACGCAGCGATCAGTTCGGCCGTCGGTCTGTCCGAAGCCGCGGTCCGACAGCGAGTGGGCCGGCTGATCGAATCCGGAGTTATCCAGATCACCGCGGTCACGGATCCGATGCAGGTCGGATTTCGCCGGGCCGCCATGGTCGGCGTTGTCGTGACCGGCGATGTGGAGGCGGTGGCGGCGGAACTCACTGAAATGTCAGAGGTCGCCTACATGATCATCACAGCGGGCGGCTTCGACTTGCTGGTGGAACTAGTCTGCGAGGACGATGACCACCTACTGGACGTGATCAATCGAAGGATCCGGGTGCTACCCGGGGTGTTGCGGACGGAGACCTTCGTCTACCTGAAACTGAAGAAGCAGATCTATACCTGGGGCACACGCTGAGCCCTACGGTCAGGACCCCCGGTCCTTGACCGGTGACCGAGGACGAACCAGCACGGCCGATCAAATTGGGAGCACGATGAGCAGCACACCGCAATACGTGACCGAAGCTGGCGACGACGCGCTCGCGAACAAGGCAGCTCGACATCTGTGGATGCACTTCACTCGGCATTCGACCTATGAACAGGGCGGGCATGTCCCGGTAATCGTCAAAGGTGAAGGTGCCCGCATCTGGGATGATGACGGTCGACAGTACCTTGACGGACTGGCGGGGCTGTTCGTGGTGCAGGTCGGCCACGGCCGCGCCGAATTGGCCGCCGCCGCGGCCAAACAGGCGCAGGAACTGGCCTTCTTCCCAATCTGGTCCTATGCCCACCCCGCCGCGATCGAATTGGCCGAGCGACTTGCCCACCTGGCTCCTGGCGATCTGAACCGGGTGTTCTTCACGAACGGCGGCGGCGACGCCGTCGAGAGCGCATGGAAGCTGGCCAAGCAGTACTTCAAGTTGACCGGCAAGCCGATGAAGACGAAGGTCATCAGTCGCAACGTCGCGTACCACGGGACTCCGCAGGGCGCCCTCAGCATCACCGGGATCCCGGCGGCCAAGGAGTTCTTCGAACCCCTGGTGCCAGGAGCCATCAAGGTGCCGAACACCAACTTCTACCGGGCACCGGAGCACGGCGACGATGTTGCTGCCTTCAGCATCTGGGCCGCCGACCAGATTGAGTTGGCGATCGAGATGGAGGGCCCGAACACCGTCGCCGCGGTCTTCCTGGAGCCGGTACAGAACTCGGGTGGCTGCTTCCCACCGCCGCCCGGTTATTTCGAGCGCGTCCGGGAGATCTGCGACCGGCACGATGTGCTGCTGGTGGCGGACGAGACGATCTGCGCCTTCGGTCGGATCGGCGAAACCTTCGCCATCAACCGCTTCAACACGATTCCCGACATCATCACCTGCGCCAAGGGGATGACCTCCGGCTACGCACCGATGGGGGCGATGATCGCCTCTGACCGACTGTTCGAACCCTTCGCACACGGCACCAACTCCTTCCTGCACGGCTACACCTGGGGCGGCCACCCGGT
>JAUPKM010000365.1 GCA_030837445.1 Actinomycetota bacterium | reverse complement strand
GAGGCCACCACCGAACCGAACCCCGCAATGCCTGCGGCCAGCAGCGCCGACCAGCGCACCCGTGGCAGCAGCCGAGTACCCAGCCGGAACACCAGCCAACCGACGACGGTGGCCACCACCGCCATGTTCACGATGTTCAGCCCCAGCGCGGTCAGGCCACCATCGGCGAACACCAAGGCCTGGACGCTGATCACCACGGTCATTGCCAAGACCGCCGCGTAGGGGCCGATCAGGATTGCCGCCAGCGCCGCTCCGATCAGGTGGCCGCTTGTGCCCGCCCCGACCGGGAAGTTCACCATCTGGGCGGCGAACACGAATACCGCCGTAAGACCGGCCAGCGGTGCACTGGCCTCGGACACCTCTCGGCGCGCCCCCCGCAGCGATACGGCGACAGCCGCCACCGCGACCACGCCGGACGCCGCGGCGACAGGCGCATCGATGAAGCCGTCTGGAATATGCACTGGCCCAACCTAGGAGAGGAGTCGCGCTATTGCAAACTCCTCGCAATAACGCCGGAACCCGAGACTAGCCAGGCCACCACGGTTGCCGCAGTGGCGGGTGGCTCTTAGGTTTGGCTCCATGACCAGAATCGAACCAGGCGCTGTCGCGCCCCCCTTCACCCTCTCCGATGACGAAGGCAACAGCGTCTCGCTGTCGGATTTCGCAGGCTCCCGAGTGGTCGTGTACTTCTACCCGGCGGCAATGACTCCGGGCTGCACGACCCAGGCGTGCGATTTCCGGGACAGCCTCGACTCACTCCGTGCAGCCGGGGTGGTCGTGCTCGGGATCAGCGGCGACAAAGTGGAGAAACTGGCCAAATTCCGCGCGCGGGATCACCTCACCTTCCCCCTTCTCTCGGATCCGGACCACGCGGTGATGACTGCCTATGGTGTCTGGGGCGAGAAGACCATGTACGGCAAGAAGGTCACCGGCGTCATCCGTTCGACCTTCATCATCAACGGCGACGGCACAGTCGCCGAGGCGCTGTACAACGTCCGCGCGAAAGGGCATGTCGCCCGCGTCCGCGGACTGTTGGGTCTGGACTAGACTCCGCGCGGGGCCGTAGCCCAATTGGCAGAGGCACACGGTTTAGGTCCGTGCCAGTGCGAGTTCGACTCTCGTCGGCCCCACTCTCCCAGTCCCGCGCGGCCTAAGGCCGTTCCATCCAGGTGACACCACTGCCACGAATGATGTCCGGCAGGCAAAGCCAATCAGCCTTCGAGCGAGGCGATCCGGGCGGCCATGGCCCGGAAGGCACGGCCCCGGTGGCTGATGGCGTCCTTCTGCTGCGGTGTCATCTCCGCCGTCGTCCGGCTCTCGCCATCGGGCACGAAGATCGGGTCATACCCGAATCCGTTCGACCCTCGCGGAGCCCGACTCAGCGACCCGGCCAGCACTCCGACCTCCACCAACGTGTCCCGCCCCGGCACTGAAAGGGCTGCCGCGCAGACGAACTCGGCCTGCCGCCGGTCGTCGCCGATATCACTCACCTGGGCCAGCACCAGTTCGACATTGGCCAGATCGTCGCCGGTACCGGACCATCTCGCCGAGAGCACCCCAGGCATCCCGTTGAGCGCGGCCACCCGCAGTCCGCTGTCATCGGCTACCGCGGGCAATCCGCTCGCGGCAGCCACCGCTTCGGCCTTGAGTCGGGCATTGGCCTCGAACGTCGCACCCGTCTCGGGCACCTCCGGAATGGACCGACCGCAGCGCGCCTCCGCCTCGGCGACATCGAGCAACTCGATCGCCAGCCCGGCCTCGTCGAGGATGCGCCGGAGCTCGCCGACTTTGTGGCTATTGCGAGTGGCCAGCACCAGCACGGTCGGCCGCCCGGGCGCCTGCCGCCCGGCAGTCACGACTTGGCCGCAGGTTCGCCGCCGAGCAGCCTGCCGGCCGCCGGCAGGGGTCCCGCAAGTGCCGCCGCCTGCAGGTCGGTCAACGCTCGACAGCCGCCCTCGGCCAGCGCCAGCAACTGGTCGAGCAGGTCTCGATCAAAGGGTTCCCCCTCGGCAGTGCCCTGCACCTCGATGAAGCGACCGTCGCCGGTCATCACAACGTTCATATCGGTGTCGGCATTGACATCATCGTCGTAGTGCAGGTCCAGCCTCGGTTCCCCGTCCACGATGCCGACGCTCACCGCGCAGACACTCGTCTTCAGCCCGTCGCCGGTGATCCACCCCCGCTGCTTTCCCAGCTCGACGGCATCCGCCAGCGCCAGGTACGCGCCCGTGATGGCGGCCGTGCGGGTGCCACCGTCGGCCTGCAACACGTCGCAGTCGATCACGATCGTGTTCTCGCCCAACCCGGCGAAGTCGACCACCGCCCGCAGCGAACGCCCGACCAACCGCGAGATCTCCTGGGTCCGGCCACCCGGACGCCCCTTTACCGATTCCCGGGTGTCGCGCGAACCCGTAGCCCGCGGCAGCATCGCGTACTCACCGGTGACCCAACCCAAGCCGGAATCCTTCCGCCAACGCGGAACCCCACGGGTGAGCGACGCGGCACAGAGCACCCGGGTCCGGCCGAACTCGACCAGGCAGGATCCCTCGGCCTGGTCGAGCCAGCCCCGGTTGAAGCGGACAGGTCTGAGTTCATCGGCCGTTCGGCCATCGGTTCGGGTCACAAGGTTCACCCTATTCCGGTTCCCGCGGCAACAAGCGAGCGCCGCAGCACCTCAGGCCAGGGGGTGGCCGCCAGACCCAGTTCGGCGATCGTGCGGGAGTCGTCGTAGACGAAGGTTCGCTCCACCTGGTAGCTCACGTCGGGCAATTCCCTGATCACCGGGTTGAACAGTCCTGCCAACCGCAATTGCCATCCGGGCAGGGCCGACACCCTCGTGGTCGGCACCCCGGCGACCTCCGCGGCGTCGGCGAGCGCTTCCCGTTGCGACCGAACAGCCGCACAGGGGGCGTGCCACGGCTGCCCCCAGGCGTCGGATCTGCCCGCCACTGCCACCAGCGTGGCCGCCATATCCTCGGTGTGAGTCCAGCTGTGCTGGGCATCCGGATCCCCGAGGACTCGAATCTTCTTACCAGCCAACAGCGCCGGGAATGCCCGATCCAGATGTGACTCCGCGCCCGGCCCGACGTAGTCGGAACCGCGCACCTCGACCGCCCGGACCCGCCCCGCCTGGTGCGCCGCCAGCGCGTCTCGCCACATGTCGGCCCGCACCTGCCCCTTGGGGTACTGGGCGGCCAGCGGGAGGTCCGGCGTCATCACCGTTTCAACCGGCCCATAGCCGTACAGATTCGACGCGATTACCAACAACGCACCGGAGTCCGCGGCCGCCGCCAGCATTGCCGCGGCAAGCGGCGGCCAGTCGGTCGTCCAGCGGTTGTATGGCGGATTGGCGCAGTTGTAGATCGCTTCGGCACCGGCAGCCAACTTCGTCAGCGCCACCGCATCCGCGGCATCCATCGCCACCTTGCGAACACCCTCAGGTCCGCCGCCGGAACGGGTCACGACGACCACATCCTCACCTCGAGTGAGCAGCGCCCGCGCAACGCCCGATCCGATCGGCCCCGCTCCCACGACGATCTGGGTTCCCATCTGTTCCTCCTGTGCTCTCCTCGCCCAACATCGCGGCCGGCCGATTCATCTGCGTCTACCGCTCTTGATTGTGAGCGGTGCTCTTGCCTCCATCATGGAGGCCTGGGATCGGCTTGTCAAGAGCGGTGCTCACATTTGTGTCTACCGCTCGCAATTCGCATGGGAACTTGCAATGATGACGCTATGAGCTCCGCCACCCCCACGTCCCCCGCCACGTCCGGAGCTTCCCCCACCGATGCGAGTCGGCCATTGACTGCTCGGGAGCGGGTCCGGTCCGAGGTGACCGGCGAGATCCTGACGGCAGCGCGGCGACAGCTGGCCGACGAGGGAGCGGCCGCCCTCTCGTTGCGCGCCATCGCCCGCGAACTCGGAATGTCATCGTCGGCCATCTACCGCTATTTCCCCAGTCGCGACGAGCTACTCACCCAACTCATCGTCGAGGCCTACGAGTCCGTCGGACGCGCGGCCCAACAGGCGCAGGCGGCGACCCGCGGACAGTCGACAGCGGACCAGCTCCGGGCTGTGTGGCGGGCAGTTCGGTCCTGGGCGCTGGCACATCCCCACGAATATGCCCTGATCTTCGGCTCCCCGGTGCCCGGCTACCGGGCCCCGGCAGCCACCATTGCGCCGGCGACGATGGTGCCGTGGGTCCTGCTGGAGATCGTGTCCGGCGCGGTCGGCCAACCCCCGGCGCCGCCCCAGGACCCCTCACCGGAGCTGCTGGCCACTGCGCTGTCGCCGTTGCGGAGCGACGTGCCGACCTCAGTCGTCGACGACCCGACCCTGCTGATTTCGCTGACCTCGTGGGCAACGCTGTTCGGAGCCATCTCGTTCGAGTTGTTCGGCCACACCCACAATGTGATCGCCGAGGATCAGCGGGCGCGGTCAGCCGTCTTCGATGCCCAGATCGACCTGATGCTGTTCCTACTCGGCGTGCCATCCGGCACAGGTAGCCCGGGTCAGACCTCCACGACCTGACCGGGCCGGGCCTCGACCACGTCGCCTTCGAAGTCGGCGGCCTCTGCGAGCGCACCGGAGTTGTCGTGCCAGGCCACCTGATGGGTAAGGATCAGTCTGCCCACACCTGCCGCGGACGCCATCTCGGCGGCGTCGCGGGCCGACATGTGCAGGTGCGGCGGGTTGTCGTCGCCGTGCCGGAAGCTCGCCTCGAACAGTGCGACGTCGGCCCCGGTCGCCGCAGACACCAGCCCGTCGCAGGCGGCGGTGTCGCCGGAGTAGACGATTGTCGAGCCACCTGCGGTCACCCGCAGCGCGTAGGCCTCCACCGGGTGATCGACCCTCGTTGCGGAGACGGTGAAGGCGCCGACGGTGAAGACCTCGGCTGGTAGTGGGTGGATGTCGAAAACCTCCTCCATCCGCTCCTCCGACTTTGCGCCGTAGGCCTGAGCCAGGCGCAGCGCCACGTCCGACGGCCCATAGACCGGGATCTTCGACATCGGGGGTCCCGGCGAATACCGCCGGGTGACGAACAGTCCGCACATGTCGGCGAAGTGATCCGGGTGCAGGTGGGAGAGCAGGACGCCGTCGAGATCGCGTAGTTCCGTGTGACTCTGCAGCGGACCGAGGGCGCCGCTTCCCAAGTCGAGCAGGATTCTGCTGCCCTCGTGCTCCAGCAGGTAGCAGGAGGCGGCCGAGTCGGGCCGGGGGAACGAGCCCGCACACCCGACGATTGTGAGCCTCATGCCATCACCGACGCCGCATGACTGACCTCTGTGACCTCTGGCCCCAGGAAGCGCCGGCCCAGCACGCGGAACGGGGCGGGATCGCCGGTGGCCAGGAAGCGGTGCTGCGGCGGCAGCCCCGGCGGCCTGACCAGACCTGGCGACGCCAGCACTCGGTACACGTCCTTGGCAGTCTCCTCGGCGCTGGACACCAGCGTCACGCCGTCGCCGACGACATAGGAGATGACACCGGTCAGCAGCGGATAGTGGGTGCAGCCGAGCACCAGCGTGTCGACCCCGGCTGCCACCACCGGATCCAGATAGTCATGCGCCACCGCCAGCAGTTCCGGCCCGGTGGTGATCCCGACCTCAACGAACTCCACGAATTTCGGGCAGGCCTGCGACACCAGGGTGAGGTCGGGGGCGGCGGCAAAGGCGTCGCCGTAGGCCCCGGACGTGACGGTGGCCTGGGTGCCGATAACGCCGACTCGGCCGTTGCGAGTGGCCATCACGGCCCGTCGAACCGCCGGTTGGATCACCTCGACCACCGGGACCGAATACCGCTCGCGGGCGTCGCGCAGCACCGCCGCGCTGGCCGAGTTGCAGGCGATGACCAGCATCTTGACGCCCTCATCGACCATGTGGTCCATCACATCAAGGGCATACGAACGGACCTGGGCCAACGGCAGCGGCCCGTAGGGTCCGCGGGCGGTGTCGCCGACGTAGTAGATGGACTCGCCAGGAAGCTGGTCGAGCACCGCGCGGGCGACGGTCAGTCCCCCAACCCCGGAGTCGAAGATGCCGATCGGCGCGTCCACCACCCGATGATGATATGTCGGCGACAGCGGTGGCCACGAGGCCCCCGGACGGTGAGACTGGTCACTCACTCTGACCGCTCCAGGCCTCAGCGGGTGGGGCTGAGGGCGTCAGCCCCCGGCAACGGCAGGCAGCACCGTGATGCTGTCGCCGTCGGCCACCGGCGTCTCCAACCCCTGCAGGAACCGGACGTCCTCGTCGTTGAGGTAGACGTTGACGAACCGGCGGAGGCCACGCTCGTCCGTCAGCCGCTCACCGATCCCGGGGTAGTTCGCATCGAGGTCGGCGATGATCTCGGCGACCGTCGCGCCACTGGCCTCGACCACCTTGGCGTCCTTTGTGTAGGGACGAAGAATCGTCGGCACTCGAACCTCGATGGCCATGGTGAACTCCTTCAGCAGGGGCGGAACTCGGATCGCCAGCACTCCACGGGCGTCGACTGGGATGGTTCGGGATCGTTGGGTCCCCAGGTTACGGTCACCGCCGTCGGTCCCGGTCCGCGGTCCTGCCTGAACCACCTCGGCCGCTGGCCACCGTTGCCGCTCTCAGCCGCCATCGACAGTGCGGATCTCCTCTTCCGAGACGTCACCGGCGACGATTCGAAACGACCGGATCTCGCACTCGCCCCGAAGATCTCCGGAGTCGCGGGTGGAGATGATCAGATAGTGCGCGTTCGGCTCGCCGGCATAGGAGATATCGGTGCGGGAGGGGTAGGCGGCCGTCGAGGTGTGGGAATGGTAGATGACGATCGGCTCCTCGCCGGCGGCCTCCAACTGCCGATAGAGCCGCAACAACTCGGTCGAATCGAATTCGTAGAACGTGGCTGAGCGGGCGGCGTTCAGCATCGGGACGACTCGACTGGGAACGTCACTTCCTGCCTCGCCCGCGATGATCCCACAGGCCTCGTCCGGATGGTCCGATTGCGCGTGCGCCAGCACCGCGGCCAGCAGTTCGGCGGAGATGGTCAGCACTCGGGGCAGCCTATCGACGAAGAGACTCCTGGGTCCTCGCGTGGCGCACCGGCCCTACCCGCGGGCCGAGACCGCCTGCACGAGGGATTCCTGCAGCCAGGTGAGGAAGTCGTAGATCTGATAGCTGGCGAAGTTGGGGTCGTCCTCGGCCAAGCTTGCCAGCACCTCGTGGTCTTGCTCCGTCACTAGGCCCAGCCGCACGGACAGACTCAGCCGAAGATCATTCAGCGTCGTCAACCACGCCATCGCCTGGTCCGCCGTCAACGTCACTTTCTCACCGCTGCGTTCCAGCGTGGCCAACACCGTCGCTGCGTTGGCCGCTTTCTGCTGGCGGAGCCCGAGTTCGGTGAATCGGCGGAAGTCCAGTCCTGCCCCTTGATCGTCGGGATAGGCGTCTGGGAATAGCCGCTGAGTCACCGGATCCCGGTCCCCGAGCAGGTCGAGTTGCCCCAGGTCGACCGAGGCATCCAGATCCTCCAGCCCCATCTCGACCGCGAACGGATCGGCCTGCTTGGACTCCGGCGGCGCAACCATTCCCAGCAATTCATTCGTCAGGGCTGCTATCACCCCCCGCTCGACTTCGTCCAGTCTCGCCACCAACCGACCTGTCATGGTGCGGCGGAACCCTTCAGCCATCACCGGACCGCCGTTCCGGCCACGCGGAGGTCGGCCGGGTCTGTCATCCGCTGGCCCCGTCGTTGCGCATCGTCGCCCACAATCCGAAACTGTGCATGGCGGTCACATCGCGCTCCATCTCGTCACGACCGCCGCTCGAGACGACGGCCTTGCCCTCGTTGTGTACCTGCAGCATCAGTGCCTCAGCCTTGTCCTGCGGATACTTGAAGTACTGGCGCAGGACGAACACCACATACGACATCAGGTTGACCGGATCGTTCCAGACGATCGTGACCCAGGGTCCGTCGACGGCCAGCCGCTCGTCGGTCTCAAACGCCTGGTCGGGCACCGGCAGGGCTGTCATAGGCCCCATCGTGACATGACCGGCCCGAGGACGGAACCGGCCCCGTGGTCTACGGCGCCGGGACCACCGTCGTCGCGTGGGGCGAGGAGATCACGAGTCCGGTCCGACCCGGTTCGCCGGGGATGGTGATCTTGTAGACGCGCGTCTCGGTCGGTCGCAGATCGAACACGACAACCCCGTTCGCACCGACCGACTTGGTCTGGATCGGTGTCCAGACGGAGCTGCCGAGTTTGCGACTGGCGAGCGTCACCCGCACGCCGGCGAGCGGTTTACCCGCAGACTGCGCGCGCACCCTCAGCCGAGCCACGCTGCCAGCGACCACTGTCTGCGGCGCCACGAAGGATGCCACCGTCGGATACTTCGGCGTGCGCGCCCAGGCGCGGGCCCGTAACGGCGCCCACTGTCGGGCATCCTCACCGCCCACCGTCCAGACGGCGATTCCAGCCACGCCCCGGGCCAGCACCGCGTCCGTCCGGGCAAGCACGGTAGTCGCATCGGCGCCCCAGACGACGTGGTGAATAGTGCACCATTTTCCACCGGCACTGTAGGTGCGTCCGTAGCGGAAGGTCAGCTCGCCGGATTGCGGGTCCCGCCACGGGGTGGCGCCGTATTTGCGGGCCTCCGAATACGTCTCGGACGCCTCGATCACCCGCTTCTTGGTGCTGTAGCCAGCCGGACACGCCGCCAGCGTCGTGGCACGCCCGGCCCGATCGGTGACAATCGCGTTCCCGTTCGAATCCCGCCGGACCCAATCCCGGCCGTAGGTCGGCACGCCCATGAAGAGTTTCCCGGCCGGGATCATGGCCACCATCCGATCGGTTTCCCTCCCGACCCAGTTGATCGGCGCGATCGGCCCCGGGTCGCTGACCGACCAGTCGTAGGTCATGACCCGAACCCGATCAAGGACCCGGCCGAGGGTGGGGAAGTCATACACCCAGTACGCAGCTGTGGGGACCGCCGCGGTCAGCAGCTTCCCGCGGGCATGGAGCGCAGTCGCCAGTTCGGTCACGAAGGCGCCCCAACGAACTCGGGTGGCCCCCCAGCTGGACTCGCCGTCAGCGAACGCGAACTGCTCGTAGTCGAGGTCGATCCCGTCATAGCCGTTCGTCATCACCAGGTCGACCAATTGCTTGACATGAATCGCCCGGGTAGCCCTGTTCGAGAGCACCCCGGTCATGAATAGGCCGCCGGTGCCGTCGGTAATGCTGGGGATTATCGGTTTACCGGCCGCTCGGAGCCTCGCCAACTGAACCCTGCGCTCGGCCGCGGACAAGTGGTTGATGATCCGCACGCTCCGGGCACCGTCCCGCGCGGTGTCATGCCAGAACGGGCTGATATCGGCGAACAGGTCGGCGTTCTGGGTGTACGCCGCCATGCTCTCCGCAGTGGTCCAATAAGGCATCCAGCCGGTCATCAACGGCCGCGGCTTGTTGACTGCCGAGGCTGGTGTGGCGCTGGACAGGACCGAGATAGCCGCGGCTCCCGCGACCCCGACAGCAGCCCATCGTCGCCAACTCACCATCGACCAACCCTTCCGCTTGAACGTCGCCCGGGCACCGACAAACGGCGTTCATCCGGTGTGCCCTGACACGACTCCTCACAACCAGTGTCACACGACGAGGTGATCGTGTGCTGGGCACCTGCGCAGCCGGGTGGCCCGCCTGGATCCGCAGGACTGGGCCCGGGCGCCTACCCGCGCAGCCCGATGCTCAACGTCTTGGCGGCCTCCCGCACGGCCGCACCCACTTCGTCGGGGTCCGGTTCGACGATCATCAGCACGCCGACGACGGCTGCCAGTTGGGCCACGTCCGGAATAGCCGACGCAACCTCGAACCCGCCGTGGCCGGGGGCGATGAACACCTGCGGCTCCTGCCCGACGGCAGCGACCCGGGATGCCGCCAGGGCGCGGCCGCCAGCTCCCCGTTCCACCGGCCAGCGGCTCCCTTGGCGGCACCCCAGGTACGACTGCGTCGAGGTCGGCTCCACCGCCGCGACCACCAGCACCTCATCACCATCGATCACGCTGAGGTGGGCCGTCGCCCCCACCCGGTTGGCCAGGTGTCGCAGGGTGGGCCGGGCGATTCGCCGCAGCGTGGGTTGCACCTGCGCCGCAAGCCCCAGCACTGCCAGCCCGAGAAAGCAGCTGCCATTGCGGTCGCGGCGGACGAACCCGTTGGCCTCGAGGGTGGCGACCAGTCGATACAGGACTGTCCGACCCAATCCGAGCCCAGCGGACAACTCGGCAATGGAAAGGCCGTCCGGAGCCTCCGCCAGAGCCGCCAACACGCGTAGTCCGCGGTCAAGGGTCTGGGAGGTCTCCGGACGGCCAGTCACGTGCGTTGCCCGGGCAGCTTCAGATCAGCCGTTCAGCGCGGACTTGATCTTGAACGACCAGAACACCTCGATGAATCCGAGGATGATCAACCAGATACCGGCAATCAGGGCCAGCGTCACCAGCGATCCGAGCGGGACCGTCAGCACGATGATTCCAGCGATGATTCCCAGGATCCCGGCGAAGATGATCAGCCCGCGGCCGGACATGCCCTTGGCCTGGATGCCGGTGATCAATTGCCAGATGCCTCGGAACAGGAACGAGAATCCGATGAACAGGCTGAGGATGTAGACGCCATTGGCGATACCACCGCGGAAGCACAGGATCCCCAGCAAAATGCTAATGATGCCGACAATCACCGCCAGCACTCTCGACCCCGTGTCCAACTCGTTGTTGAACCCCTGGACGAGCTGGATGATGCCGGTCACAATCAGCCACACACCGAAGAACACGGCCACGACCACGATCGTCTTGCCGGGCCAGATCAGGAAGATACCGCCGGCCACGATGCTGATGATGCCGAGCACCAGCACCACCCACCAGCTCATGCCGACGGCGGACAGCACATCCTCGTCAGCGTCGATCTCAACCTCTTGCTGCACTTGACTCAACGTTTCGCCTCTCAGCATCGGGGCGCGTGTTACTCCTTGAACGGATCCGCGCCGCTGGCCCCGATCTTAGGCGCGGCGACCTGCTGGCGCGGCGCAGGTCGGCAACCTGGCGAGCCGCCCGGCAGCTCAGCCAGTGACCGCCGTCCGGCGCAGGTAGTCGATCCGCGCGGCGATCTGCGCCGAGGTCGCCTGGCCGGCTGCCGGCCCACCGCAATTGCGACGGGCCTCCGCATGCACATTTGCCACGCTCGTGCCGCGCTGTGCCGCCAATGCCCGAGCGCAGGCGTTCAACTCCCGACGTTGCGCTTTCAGGTCCTCGGTGCGGGTGGCTGCCGTCGAACCGGGCGATGCCGCTGCGGCGGACTTGGCCCCATCGGCTCGCCGGGACCGCAACAGCTCAGCAACCTCCGCCGGCGAAAGCAGACCCGGGATGCCCAGGAAGTCATGTTCATCATCGCTCTCAGGCATGATTCCGCCACCGAATTCGTCACCGTCGAACAACACCCGATCCAGCGTGGCCTCGCTCGCGAGCGGCTGGAACCCAGGCAGTTGGTCTTCCGTCACCTCGTCGGCTACCGGGCGCTCAGCTTCCCAATCCTCCTCGTCGGGAGGCCGCAGCACGTGATCCCGTTCGGCCTCCAGCGCGGCCGCGTGGCCGAGCAGCACCGGCACGCTGGGCAGGAACACAGAGGCCGTCTCACCCTTCCGCCGAGCCCGCACGAACCGGCCGACCGCCTGGGCGAAGAAGAGCGGAGTGGAGGTCGAGGTGGCGTACACGCCCACCATCAACCGCGGAATGTCGACACCCTCGCTGACCATCCGGACGGCCACCAGCCAGCGCTGTCCCGAGGCGGCGAAGGATTCGATCCGCTCGCTGGCGCGCGGGTCATCGGACAGCACCACCACCGGCTGCTGCCCGGTCAGCTCCCGGAGCCGGGCCGCGTAGGCGCGCGCAGACTCGTGGTCGGAGGCGATCACCAGCCCGCCGGCATCAGGGATGTTGCGGCGGATCTCTGACAGCCGACGGTCGGCCGACTTCAACACACTGGTCACCCAGGCACCGGCGGGATCCAGCGCCGTGCGCCAGGCCGCAGCAGTGACCTCCTTGGCCTGCGCGATGCCGAGTTCGGCCGTCACTTCGTCGCCCACCCGGGTTCGCCACGTCATCCGCCCGCTGTAGGCGAGGAACAGCACGGGGCGCACTGCTTCATCCGCCAGCGCTGCTCCGTAGGAGTAGCTGAAATCAGGCTCGCTGCGCAGGATTCCGTCGCTTCCCCTTCGATATCGCACGAACGGAATCGGGTTGATATCACTGCGAAATGGCGTTCCGGTGAGCGAGAGCCGGCGAGTCGCGGGGGTGAACGCCTCCTGCACCGACTCTCCCCACGACATTGCGTCACCGGCGTGATGGATCTCGTCGAGGATGACCAGCGTCCGTCGCGACTCGACCAAGGTCCGTAACGCGTGCGTCGCAGCGGCGACCCCCGCATAGGTGACCGCGAGTCCTTGAAAATCAGCCGACAGTCCGGTCCCGCGGCCGAAGGAATCGGTGATATCGATATCGAACAGGTCGGCGGCGCGCGCCCACTGGATCTTCAGATGCTCGGTGGGCGCGACCACCACCACCCGATCGACCACTCGATCGTCGAGCAGTCGACGGGCGACGACCAGTGCAAAGGTGGTCTTGCCCGCACCCGGTGTCGCCACCGCGAGGAAGTCCCGGGCAGCTGCCTGCTGATAGGCGGCGACGGCCTCCTGCTGCCACGCGCGCAGTCGCGGCCCGCGGGCGAAATCGGCGAGAGTCGTCACAGTTGCAAGACCCTAATCCTCTCCCGGTTGCGTCTCGGGCAGCGGCACGCCCACCTCGGCGCTACCGTAGTCGGGACCCGTCCCACCACCTGCACGCCCGGCGACAGAGCCCCTCCGACTGCCCCGCCGACGTGCAACGAAGAGGAGCCCGCGATGGCCTTGAGCGTCGACTCAGAGGTTGGCCAACTGCGGGAGGTGGTACTGCACCGACCCGGGCTTGAGTTGTATCGGTTGACGCCGGGGAATGTCCATCAGCTGCTGTTCGACGACGTCATGTGGGCGGAGCGCGCCCGGGACGAGCACGACGCGTTCGCCGCCGCGCTGCGCGACCGCGGCGTGACGGTGCACTACTTCGCCGACCTGCTCGCCGAATCCCTCGACGTCCCGGCGGGCCGCACGTTCCTGCTCGATCGCGTGTTCAACGACTACACCGTCGGTCCTGGGCTCGCCGAGCCGCTTCGTGAACTGGCCGACGACATGGCCTCCCCTGCCTTGGCCGAGATTCTGATCGGCGGGGTGCTGCGCAGCGATCTCGACCTCCCGCACGCTTCCGGAATGCTGTGGCGGACGATGAAGCCCGGTGACTTCGTGCTGGCCCCGCTGCCCAACCACCTGTTTCAGCGGGACAACACGGCGTTCGCCTACGACGGCCTATCGGTACACCCGATGGCGAAGCAGGCCCGACGCCGTGAGTCGATCCATTCCCGAACCATTTGGAACTACCACCCGCGGTTCGTCGCCGAGAATCTGCATTTCTACTACGGCAACGACGACGACAACCACGACGCGTCGACCGTCGAGGGCGGTGACATCCTGGTGGTCGGCAACGGCGCGGTAATGGTGGGGCTGAGCGAACGATCCACCCCGCAGGGCATCTCGAACCTGACCCGCGGCTACTTCTCCGATCCACGCAGCCTGATCCACACCGTCTTCGTGGTGGAGTTGCCACACGAACGTGCCTTCATGCACCTGGACACGGCGATGACCATGGTCGACCGGGACGCCTTCTCGGTCTACCCATACCTGCCCGACCACCTACGTTCGTTCACCTTGACCAAACGAGGGTCGGGCGGGGACTTCGATATCCGCGAAAACGACGAACTCCTGCCGATGGTGGCGGAGGCGATCGGCGTCGACCACATCCGCGCCCTGCAGGCCCCGATGGACGACATGGGAGCGCAACGGGAGCAGTGGGATGACGGCAATAACTTCCTGGCAGTCGCCCCCGGGGTGGTGTTCGGCTATGAACGCAACACCACCACCAACAATTTCCTGGCCGACCACGGCATCGAGGTGGTCGGCAACGCCGGCAGCGAGTTGGGTCGAGGACGCGGCGGTCCCCGCTGCATGACGTGTCCCATCTCCCGGTCCCCTGCGTGAGGCGACACCGGTCCCCCTCGTCGGCCACTGACCACTGACCCCTTTGCTGACCCCTGGAGCGAATCTCGTGCCTACGTCCCCACCCGCCGACAGCGCGGCAGTTGCAGCGACCCGACCCCTGGCCGGCCGGGACTTCCTCAAGGAGTTGGACTTCACCGCTGCGGAGCTGAGCTCACTGATCTCGCTGGCCGCCCAGCTGAAGGCCGACAAGAGAGAGCACACCGAAGTGCAACGTCTGCGGCGACGGAACGTTGCCCTCATCTTCGAGAAGACCTCAACTCGGACACGGTGCGCCTTTGAGGTCGCCACCTACGACCAAGGTGGTCACGTCACCTACATCGATCCCACGTCTTCGCAGTTCGGGCACAAGGAGTCCGTCGCGGACACAGCAAAGGTGCTCTCCCGGTTCTACGACGCGATCGAGTTTCGTGGTCACGGTCAGCAGACGGTCGAGACGCTGGCACTGAACGCAGACGTGCCGGTCTACAACGGTCTTACCGACGAGTGGCACCCGACTCAGATGCTGGCCGACTTCCTGACCATGTCCGAGGCGCGCGAAGTCGCGGCCGGCGAGGCGAGCGGGTCAGCGGCTGACGGCACCGCCTGGGCCGATCTGAGCTACTGCTACCTAGGCGACGCCCGATCGAACATGGGCAACTCGCTACTGGTCATGGGAGCGATTCTGGGCGCCGATGTCCGGATCGCCGCCCCTCGTGAGTTGTGGCCCAACGCCGAGGTGCAGGCCGCCGCGCACCGCCGGGCGGAAGAGTCCGGCGCCCGAATCACCCTCACTGAAGACCCGGCAACCGCCCTCGCGGGCGCCCAGTTCGTGCACACGGACGTCTGGGTCTCGTTGGGCGAACCGGCGAGCGTCTGGGCGGAACGGGTGGAACTGCTGCGCGGCTACCGGGTGGACGCCGCGATGCTGGCGCTCACCGACCGGCCAGATACCGCATTCCTGCACTGCCTGCCGTCGTTCCACGACACGAACACCGCGGTGGCCAAGCAGGTGGCCGAACTGACTGGCCTGGACGACGGTATCGAGGTGAGCTCCGAGGTCTTCGCATCGTCGGCGAACCTCGCATTCGATCAGGCCGAGAACAGGCTCCATACGATCAAGGCAGTGCTCGTGGCAACCATCGGAGACCGGAGCGGCTGACCCATTCGGTGCTTGACCTACCGAGGTCGCGAGTCAGTCGTCGTCAGAACCCGAACCGCCTCGCGGGATGCCCTCGTAGATTGCCTTGCAGTCGGGACACACCGGGAATTTGGATGGGTCCCGATTGGGCACCCACACCTTC
This sequence comes from Actinomycetota bacterium, assembly GCA_030837445.1. GTDB lineage: Bacteria > Actinomycetota > Actinomycetes > S36-B12 > UBA10799 > JACJWR01. Next base: position 601 of record JAUPKM010000365.1, on the reverse strand, counting down.
CCGCAGAGCGCGATCACGGGCTCACCGGTGACGGCGCTCTCGACGATCTTGTCCTTCCGGACGAAGTGGGCGAACCGCTCGTGGTCACCCGGGTCCAGCGTGGCGTCGGTACGCTCCTCGACGAGCGTGCCGCCGGAGAGCCCCGGGCTGTCCAGCGGCGAGTCTGGGGTTGCAGTCATGCCGAGGAGTCTAGTTGTGAGCGGGATCGGCCGGGAACGTCGCCGCGAATTTGAGGTCCGAGTTCTGCCTGCCCAGTACCGCTCGCCACGCGGACACCTGGTCCAACTCCCGGACCAGTCGTAGGTCTCCCGCGTGGGAGGCCACCACCCACCACGAACCCGAGCGCAGCTCGGCCTGCAACTGTCCCGGCCCCCAGCCCGCGTAGCCGGCGAACAGTTGGGCGTCCCGAAGCGCCGGGGTGTCAGCTGGATCGGCCTCAAGATCGATCAGGGCCCAGGCCCCCGCCACCACTTGGAGCCGCCGGCGTGGGCCCGCCAGCACTTCCGATTCCACTGCGTCGGGGGCGAGCGGTGATACCAGCCGACCTACCGCCACCGCCCCGTTGGCCGAAACTGGGCCGCCGCGCGCGACAGTGGGGAAG